>NZ_JBSFUB010000018.1:0-103156 GCF_053591575.1 Streptomyces altiplanensis
GCGGCAGAAGCGTGAAAGCCACACCCGACACCCCTGGGCGGGTCAACCATACGAAGGGCTCACCACGTCCCGCAGAACAACGTAGGGAAGCGTGAAAGCCACACCCGACACCCCTGGGCGGGTCAACCATACGAAGGGCTCACCACGTCCCGCAGAACAACGTAGGGAAGCGTGACGCTTCCGCGAACGCTTCCCTCCGGACAGCAGCAGGCAGCAGACTCACCCCCACGGCCTTCGGTATGGTCACGTGCATCTTGGTCGGAGCACATGATCAGACGAAGGCCGCCCCCACATCCGCCGAACCCCCAGGTGAGCGACCCAGTTCGAGACACCGTTCGAGTGCTAGTGGAGTCGAAATCCCATGGCGGCCAGTTGGCAGGCATCTAACTGGCCGCAGACGGGCGCTCTGTGCTGACACTCAGCCGGCTCATCCGGCGAGCGGGACGCGTCCGAAGCCAGTACGAGCGGGCCGCGATGGTCAGGGCGATGCCGTAAGCAGCGAAGGCGGCCATCCCGATCCAGCCGACCAGCAGCGCGTCGCCCGGGGAGTGGAAGTCGCCGCGCCGCATCGTCACTACGCCGGCCGTGGCCAGGGTCAAGTATCCGATCCCCACAACGCCGTACGGGGCGAGCGTGGCAGCGCCGAGCAGAGCCGGGGCGAGCGGGAGCCAGCGCGGCACCCGTCGGCCGTGCAGGAACAGCGTCCAGCGCGGGAAGACCTGCCCCCACGGGCGGACCAGGCCCCAGAGCAGGAAGACGCCGAGCACGGCCAGCAGCGCGGTGGGGTCCAGGCCCCAGGAGTCCAGGGTGAGGAAGATCCCCGAGGCGCCGTTCCGCTCCGAAACCGCGCGCATCTCCTCACCGGTGATCCCCGCGAACGTGCCGCCGGACGCCCAGGCCAGCTTCATTGCCGCGTACGGGACAAAGGCCAGCGTTCCTGCCCAGGCGGTGTGCTGGGCGAGCTGCGGTGCAGCGGACGGCGCCCGTACGGCAGTACCGGCGGACGGGCGGTCGGACCGGGCCGTGGCCGCGAGCAGGACCGCCCCGAGCGCCGCCAGGGCCTTGTTCGCAGCGGCAGCCTGGCTGTCCACTCCCTGACCGAGCATCAGCGTGATCACATCCATCAGCAGGCTGAACGCGGTGATCCCGGCCAGCCCGCAGGCCACCCAGAGCAGCACCCGTAACGCTGGCCGCAGCCCGTACCGCACCACCGCCCCGCTGACCAGCGTCGCCAGCACGCCCACCGCCATGACCGCCCAACCCAGCTCGGAGGCCTCTGCATCACCGCCGTAGTAGAGCAAGGAGGTCCCGCTCAGCGCGCACGCCAGGCCGAAGCTGGCATACGCCACCGCCCACAGCATCGTCGCCCAGGCCACCCAGCGCGGCCATCACTGCCACCAGGCGCTCCAGAGCGCCTTCATCGTCCGTTCAACACTGGTCATGTTCTGAACGTCGCATCGCCTGCGGCGGGGTGGCGTCAGCCGCCGGAACGATCTCCCTCCCCCAGCCGGGTGAATGCCCCCTGATGCCAAGGCATGAGTTACGGAGCGTGATGTCTCAACTGGCCGTCCGTGGGCAACCTGGACTGGCCACTGTTATTCGAGGGCAGAAGACAAAGAACAAGCTCAGGAGTACGGCGTCAGCTCGCGGCGGCACCGCTGATCATCTTCTGGATGAAATCGCGGTGCCCCGGAACGTCGTCCGGAGTGCCGTCAGCTTGGGCCGTTGCACGTACCGAGGGGAGCGCTGCCGCGCCAGCAGGCCGACTGCCGACCGCTGCCCTTAGAACATGCGACGCCCATCAACTGGTCAGCGCACGGGCCAGAGCGGATACCTCTCGCCGACGCGGTCCGCGCTCTGCGGATTCCCGTCGCTTCGTCAGCCCTGGCCCTGGCGGCATCGGGCGGGGTGGTTCAGGTGTGAGCGTCTGCGGCATCTGCCAACGCTGCTGCGTTACGGAACGCGGGTTTGGTCCTGGGGCAGGAAGAGGGGCTTGATGCCCGTCACCGTCAAATGCGATTGAGGAGCATCTACCGCTGCTCGTGGGCACGGTGGGCGCGCTGATGGATGGTCCGCTGTGCGGGTTCTCGTCGATGCTCATCAGGCGCGGGGTGCGGTGAGCCGCTGTCTCACACCTTCAGGTGAACTTCGAGTGCGAAAACGTTCATTCTTCCAGCCTTGAGGGAGTCGTAGGGAATTCTGGCAGTTCTGCAACGGAAGGCTTGCCCATGCGGCGTCGAGCTGTGATCGCCACTGCTCTGGTTTCCCTGTCCACCCTTGCCGTGTCCGCCGCTGTGGCTGCAGGGCCTGTGATGCCTGTTGCCGGGACGGTCACATGGTGCTTGTCTTCTGCTGCTGCTGACCACCTGGCAGCTGACGGAGTTGTGGTGTCGGCCACTGCTCCGGCTGTGCTCGACTCTTCAGGGCCGTCCCCGTGCGTGCAGTGGCCGATCAGGGGCAAGATCAGTCTGGACTTGACTGAAGGGTCCTGGACTGCCGACGGCGGCATGACCTTCACCAGGGTCTCGGACGGGCGCAGTCTGGGCTTCACCGGGGCGCACGGTGACTTGGCGCGGCGGACCCTGTCGGCGGATGCTGCTGTGGCAGATGAGGCACCGCAGTCTGTTGATCTCTCCACATACGAGCTCGACATGACGAAGATGACGGTCACCATGCCGTCCTTGAGCTCCCCTGGCTCGGTTGAAGCCAAGCCGTTCGACACGATGCTGACGCAGGACGGTGCGGACGTGTTCTCCCGGGCGTACGGTGCGTCACCGGTTGCCACTGGGAGCAGTCTGGCCACGGTCGCGGGCCGTGTCGATGTGGTCCCGGCGTTGGGCTGATCCTGGATGTTGAGCGAATCTGGCGTCGGCGTTTCCTGTGCTGGCCTGCCGGGTGCTGGCCGGGCTGAGAAGGCCGGGGCCGCGGTGCTTGCGTGGGCGCGGGAACAGGGACTGGTGACCGACGCTGTTGAGGAGGAGCGTCTGGCGGCCATGCGGCTGGGGGAGTTCAGCGACCTGACCGTGCCGGGGGCGAGCGCCTGCGACCTGGAACTGACGGCCCAGTGGGCCGCGTTCATCTGTCTGGTCGACGACCGGCTCGACCGCAGCCGGGTCGATGTCCACCCGCAGGAGGTCGCGGCGCTGTTCAACGGGCTGCTGGACGTGATGATCGACGGCGGCGCGGCCGGCTCGGGCAGCCGGTTTGAGCAGGCTCTGGGCGACCTGTGGCGGCGTACGGCTCTGCGGATGTCCACGCGGTGGCGGGAGCGGTTCGTTGCTGATTATCGCGACTTCGCCCTGGCCACGCGTGAAGAGGCCGCCGACCGCACAGGCGGGGCCCGGCTGGGGCTCAGCGACTACATTCTGCGGCGCCGCAGGACTATTACCGCGCTGCCCATGGCAGACGTCCTGGAGTGCACCGCCGGCGCGCCCTGGCCTGGGTTGCCCGGCGGGGAGAACCTCATGAGTGCGTTGCGGCTGGCTGCGGCTGATGTGGTCGGCTGGACCAATGACCTGGTCTCGGCCGAGGACGACCTGCGGGGGGAGCGCGACAACCTGGTGACCGTGCTGAGCCGTGAACGCGGCTGCTCCCTGCGCTCGGCACGCGAGAAGGTCATGAGGATGCGCGACCACCGACTCGAGGATTTCCGCGCTCTTGCCGCCTCGCTGACCGCACTGGCCGCTCCCGGAACCGAGCCGGACGGTGTTCGGAGCTATGTGGCAGCCCTCGGGTCGTTTGTGGCCGCGACACTGCATTGGCTCGGTGTCACCGATCGCTTCGACGCCCGTTGGTCGCTCGGGCGGCGGCCGATATGACTGCTCCCGTTCGCCCTCACCCTCTGCCGGTTCGCACGTCACCGTGTTTGCCGGGCCCTCAAGGACTGTGCTCCCGATGAGACCCCGCGCCGTCGAGCGGCTTCCCTCGGCCTGGCCGTTGTCAGATTTCCCAGCAGCGCTGCCTGCCGGACGCAGACGTCTTCTGGCGCATGTGCTGAACCGGGTGGGAGCGGACGGTGCCGTGCGTGACGCCTGTCGAAGCCGGGTCCTCGAATCCGCACTGGCCCTGGCACTGGTGGAGCAGTGCGGATCCGGCCACCTCGACGCACGTGAGCGCATAGTGGGCTACCTGGAGCGTCACCGAGGCAGCGGAGACCTGATGGACGCGGCCGTAACCGCTGCTGCCCTGGGCCGAAGCACCGGACATCTGCCACGTCATCAGGCCCTTGAGGACATCGTCAGCCGTGTGCCGGACTTCGCAGGAACTCGCAAGCGTGCGCTGGTGCACGCCATCTTCACGATGCTCGGCGCGACTACCTCCCATGACGACGCCGACCCCCGTGCCTTCGATGCAAGCGCGCTGCATCCGTGGGCTGCTGTGCAGGCCGTTGCCGTGAAAGCAATCCTGGGCCGGGCGGCCGGCAGCGCTCCGGCCGGCCGGGACGACGTCACCCTGCTGGCATCCACCCAGTGCCCGGGAACGGTGTGGGAGGGAAACCTCTTCATCCACCTGTCAGTGCTGCACGCCCTGGTGGACGTGCCCGGCATGGGGGGCGTCGTCGACGCCGGTCTGCGCACCGCCCTCATGCACCAGCGGGAGGACGGCGGCCTGCCCTTCGTCACGAACACCGATACGTGGTGCACCGTCACTGCGGGCCTCGCGCTGTGCAGTGCCGGCGCACCGCGTGAGGTGCTGCACCGCATCGCCGGGCACCTTGTGCGCGTTCAGCACGCGAACGGCGGCTGGTCCTACACCGACCATGCTCGGCTCTGCGACACGGACTGCACCACCGTCGCCATCGAGTTCCTGCATCAGCTGGACGCGGATGCCTACCGCGACCCGATTGGGCGTGCCCTGGACGCCCTGGTCACGGTCCGCGGCGCCGACGGCGGCTTTCCCACCTACGGCTCGGGTACTCCTTCAGAGGCGTGCATGACGGCCGCTGCGATCAACGCGCTCAGCACCCAAGGCCGCCACCATCACCTCATTCACGCTGCTCTGCATTTTCTCGCCGACTGCCAGATGCCCGATGGCTCTTTTCCTCCCGGCTGGAGCAGCAGCCGCCTGCACACCCTCTTCAGGGCCTATCTCGCCACTCGCGCCCACCATGGGCAGTCCCCTGTGGCCGTCCACGACATGAGCGGCCGGATCACCGGCCTGGTGCAGGCCGCACAGAACGCGGACGGCGGCTTCGGACAGCAGAACGGCACCCCGAGCGATGCCATCAGCACCGCCTATGCCCTGATCATCCTGGCCGGACAACCTGACGCTGCTCCCGCTGCGCGCGCCACCGGCTACCTGCTCACCCAACAGCGTCCCTGCGGCAGCATCATCTCCGTTCCCGACATGCTCGGCCCCCGCCCATTCCCGTACCACGTCCCCTTGCTGACCGACGCGTTCACCCTGCTCGCCCTGAGCCACCTCACCCAACGCATCCAGCCATCGGGCCTCGTCATGCCGGGCCGCCGACACAGCAGTGCCAACCCGGCCACCACAGCGGACAACCGCGTCGCACTCCCCTGCCGTGCCCTCTCGGGGCCGACGGAAATCACCTCGCCGACATCGGACGCCCCCCGAGTCCCGCCTGGCTCCACTACCTCAACACCACCCCTCGGGCAAGCATGACCCGCAGCCGAAGCACGCCACCGGTGACCGCCGCGTGCCCCCGGCGGCGGAGTCACCCTGAATGAGCCGCTGCCCGGGACCACCTCTGCGAAGCCAGGACCCGCCAACGTCTCCTTCGCCCACTGCCCGGGACGCCGGTTGCGGATCTTCCCGCGCGTCCCGGGCGGCCTCTCATCTCCCTACCGAACCCACCAAGCGGAGAACACCGTGACCATGCCCCTTCGTCCCACCTCCATGGACTTGACCATGCACGCCATGGCCCAGGACCATCCCTCGATCTCCCAGACCATCGGAGTGATCCTCCACCTGGACGGAACCGCTCCTGCTCTCGGCGAACTCCGCCGTCATGTGGCCTCCCACCTGGAGCACGAGCCGCGCCTGACCCACTACCTCCGCGGCCCCGGAGTCAAAGCCCGCTGGCACCACGACCCTTCCCCCGACCTCAGCCACCGCGTCCGCGAACAGCACTGCCCATCAGGCGAGCAGCACCTTGAGACCGCCCTGACCGGCCTCGTCGCCCACCCGTTGCCGGACACGGGCCCCCTGTGGGACATCTGGCTGCTCACCGGTTACGCCCCTGGCCGGTACTCCATCTGCCTGCGAGCGCACCACAGCACCCAGGACGGCATGGGCCTGGTCGCCACCCTGACCACGCTGTTCGGCACCGCGCCCGCGCCCACCCGGCAGCCCGCGCCCAGGGCAGGCGCCGGAGCCTACTGGAGCACCATGCGCGACATGCTCTCCGCGAGCGCCACCCACAACGTCTGGAACGACCCAGCACTGCCCCTCACCGGCAACCGTGACCTCAACTGGGCGCATGTACCCACGCAACGATTGCGGAAAGCCGCCACCGCCCGCGGCGGCGACACGAACGACGCTTTCCTGGCCGCCCTCAGCACAGCCCTGCGCACGTGGACATCACAGTCATGGCCCCGGGGCGTGGGCAGGCCGCTGCCGGCTATCACGATGGTCGACCTGCGCCGCACCGAGGAACAGGACCGGCCCGGAAACTACATCGCCTTCGCCCCGGCGCCCCTCCCCTGCCACGAGCCCACAGCTGAAGGCCGACTCGACCAGGTCATCGCCGCCACCCGCACCGCGAAGGACCCAAGCCGCCACAAGGCCATGCGTTCCGTGATGGACCTCGTCCCCGCACGCGCCTTCCAGGCTCTGGCGAACCGGATGACCGCACCCGACCGGTCCGCCATCACCACGTCCTACCTCGCCATCCACCGGCCCCTGAGCTACAAACTGGACCCCGTAACGCGCATCCAGCCCTTCAACTGGCTCCCACGGCATCAGCCGGCGTCGATCGTGGCCTGCAGCTACAACGACATCACAAGCATCTGCTTCGTCACCGACGCCGCTCTCCCCGGACTGCACCAGCTGCCCCGTCTGTTCCACGACGCCGTGGACGAACTCCCGAAGCCTCAAGACGATGCGCAGACGGACAAGGGACGGGGCCAACGCCCTCACGCCGACGTGACGCTCCCGGCGCCCGCCGCTGACTGCGATGCCGCGCCCGTCATTGATTTCGGGCTCATCAAAGACATTCTGGTCCAACAGGGAAGTCTGCCGGCTGCACCGATCACTCCCCGGGCCACGCAGGCACAGGCCGGCATCGACTCCCTGGCCGTTGCTGTGCTGTCCATGACGCTCGAGGACCGCATGGGCGTCACGATCACCGAACACGAGCTGGCACAGGCCCCCACCGTGGCCGACCTGGTCAGCCTGGTGGCCCGGCGGGCACCGTCACGCTCCGACCACGAGAATCCGGGAGAGCAGAGTCCTCCGCAGCCGGAGGCGCAGGGCCGCCGTACCTGAGGCCTAGCCGCGCCCCGGCCCCATCGTCCGGAGCTCCGGACCATTGCCCGCAGACACCAGCGGCGGCACACCGGCGACGGCGAGATCACCAGAGTCACCGGTTAGTGGCGACCTGAAGGCAAAGTCTCCGCTGCCGGTGACGCCGACGAGCAAGCACAGAGAAGACGACCGTTGTTTTTTTCACGCAAGACCACGACCCCCTCACCGGCGCTTGCCGCGCGACTGATCGGCCTGGGGTCCTGCCTGCCCCCGCGCAAGGTAAGCAACGCCGACTTGACCACACGCCTGGACACCACAGACGAATGGATCCGTACCCGTATCGGCATTGCCGAGCGGCACATCGCCGATCCAGCGACGGCCACCAGCGACCTGGCGGTAGAGGCAGGACTACGAGCGATGGAATCGGCGAGCGTCGAACACGTCGACGCCGTCATCCTGGCCACCGCCACTCCGGACCACCACGTGCCCGGCACCGCGCCGCTGGTGGCCCACCGACTCGGCCTGCGTCAAGTCCCCGCCTTCGACATCGGCGCCGGCTGCTCGGGATTCGTCTATGCCACAACCGTCGCAGCAGGACTCATCCACGCGGGAACCGCCAGCACCGTGCTGGTCATCGGAGCGGAGAAAATGTCGGCCGTGATCGACCCCGCCGACCGGTCCACCGCGCCGATCTTCGGAGACGGAGCAGGCGCAGTCGTGCTCACCACCGGACACGCCGACGAAGCAGGAGTCCTCGGACCGCCCGCGTGGGGCAGCGACGGCGAGCACACAGACGCCATCTGCATCCCCGACGGGGGCTCCCGCCGCCCCTCACACCCAACCGACGCCCTGAACAATCGGTACGTACACATGAAAGGAAACGAAGTATTCCGTCACGCGGTGCGCCGCATCACCCACGTGACCAAAGAATCAGCCACCGCAGCCGGATGGCTCATCCAGGACATCGACCGACTGATCGTCCACCAGGCAAACGCACGCATCAGCGCAGCCGTGGCCAACACCCTGGGAATCCCACCCGAGCGCGTTCCGTCCAACATCACCCACGTCGGCAACACCTCTGCGGCCTCCATCCCCCTGCTGCTGAGCCACGCCGCGCTCGACGGGCAACTGAAAGCCGGCCAACGAGTCCTCGTAACCTCCTTCGGTGCAGGCTTCACCTGGGCGGCCACCACCCTGCTATGGCCCCCGAACCTTCACGCTCTCGCCTGAGCCTCGGCTCCGGCCACCGGGGAAAGCTCCTCGCTCCGACAGACCACCGGCCAAGCGGCAGGGCACGTCAACTGCCCGCAGCAGCGCAGCCCGCATCCTGGACTCGATCAGCTTCCGGCCCAAGCGACGCTCCGGCCGCCGGGACACCCGGTTCAGCCACGCCGACGTGCAGCGGGTCGCACTCGCCGACGTGCCGGGCGGCCGCGTCGGCGCCGGGGCGGCGTACACCTCCAGGGAGCGAACGAATGCGTGGCGGGTGGGTTGACAAGATGGGGGGCGGACGAACGCCCGGCTGATGCTGCTTCCAGGCGTACGGACGGGGCAGAACCGGTGACGATCCCCCTGGCCACCGCGCTTCCACACGCGCACGCACTGAACATGCCGAGGCCGGCTGATCCCGTTCCGAACTGGCCGCCCGTCCCGAAACCCCGGACGAGAATCAAGGCCCAAGACCACTGACGAAGGGGAGAAGGCCGTGAGGCACGTACTGAACCTGTGGCGTCAGGAACTCGGAGAAGTGCCTGACTCGGTCTGGCTCCAGACCGAACTCCGCGTGCTGATCCTTGCCGACAACGGACTCACGGCCCTCCCACCGGAGATCGAACGACTGCGCCGGCTGAGGACCCTGGACCTGGGCCACAACGCGCTCACGTCGATACCCGACGAGCTGGGCAGGCTGACGGAGCTCGGCGACTGCCTCTACTTGCACGACAACCAGCTGTCACGGATTCCGGACGCCGTGGGAAAGCTGACCAGGCTGCGATACCTCAACATCGGCGAGAACTCCCTCACGACCCTCCCTGAGGCCATCGGGAGGATGACCAGCCTCATCGAGTTCAGGGCACAGCACAACCGGCTGACCACGTTGCCCGACTCCATCGGCCGGCTCCGCAACCTGCGTGAGCTCTGGCTCCGAGGAAACACCATCGAGCATTTGCCGCCGTCGACTGCTGAACTGCACGAACTTCGTCACCTGGACCTGCGCGAGAACTCCGTGGCGGAGCTGCCGCCGTCACTGGCCGGCCTGCCGCGGCTGCGTCAGATCGACCTGCGGAGCAACCGCCTCAGCCACTTGCCGGGCTGGCTCACTCTGCTTCCATCGCTGGAGAAACTCGATCTGCGATGGAACGACATCGATCCCTCCCTGCCGCTGCTGACCGAACTCGAGCGACGGGGATGCGTCGTCTTGACATGAGCGAGACGACACGCCGTGGCCCACGCCTATCTCCGTGAAGCCATCAACGGCCCTGGTCTCCATCGGTGCCTGGCTGACCTGTTCAACCGCCCGGAACCGACCATCAAGGACTGGATCAAAGCAGCACGGGACCGCGGCTGCCTCTCCCCCGCCGTCCCAGGCCGCCGGCCCCGGTCCACTCCTCACCCACCCCGAGGACGGCTCACGTACACCACTGGCCTGACCTCCCTACCGGCTGCCGTCTGCACTGGTCCGGGCCACCTTGGGCGAGCCACCGCACGGGGGGGCCGGCCCAGGGCCACCGTGGGCTTGCCCGCGCAGCCGGCGAGAGGCTTGCCCGGGACAGGTGCGCAGGCATGAGAACCAGGTGCCGGCCTTCTGCTCGGGCACGGCCTGGTCTTGCTCCTGGCGCTCGTCGTCGACCTGGTCCTGCCGTGCGGCGGCCTGGACCTGGTGCTTGCAGCGGTCGCAGCGCTTCGGGTGGGTGTCCTTCGGCGTTCCCCAGTCCGTCGCCTGCGCCGCCTTCCACCGTTCGTCGGTGAACTTCTCCCCGCAGCCGGTGCAGACGGGACGGCGGGCCTCACACTCGGCGGCCTTCTTCGCCGCCAGCTCCTGGGCTGCCGCCGTACCTGTGCCTGGTGCCTCTCCTGGGCAAGCTGGGCCTCTTCCCGGGCCTGGGCGTCGGCTGCCTCGCGGCGGGGGTTGCCGATCGCTCCCCACAGGTGCTGCTTGTGGTCGCGGCCGAAGCGGAGGAATGCCGGCCCTGCCGGGCCGTGCTCGCGCAGGTCGCGCAGTTCGGTGGCGATGATCGGGATCCTGCCGTCGTAGACGTGGTGGCCGCCCTTCATCCGTTGGCCCTTCCGCAGGTGACGGGTGAGCTCCTGCAGGGAGGAAGTGTCAAGACTTGTGGATGAGGAGTGGTTGCCTGCCGGCAGGCGAAGGGACTTGAGTCTCCAGTAGGGGGAGACACAAAGGTGGAGGGCATGGATGGCGACACGCTCCACTCGATCGGCGAACTCGCTCGACGGACCGGTCTCACGGTCAAGACCATTCGGTTCTACTCCGATCGCGGGATCGTGACGCCGACGGACCGCAGCCCGGCCGGCTACCGCCTCTACGGCATCGACGCCGTCGCACGCCTGGAGTTCGTGCGGACCCTGCGCGAGCTGGGACTGGACCTTCCCACGATCCGCAAGGTCGTGGACCGCGAGCTCTCGCTTCCCGAGGTCGCCGCGGCGCACGCCGAAGCCCTGGCAGTGCAGATCCGCGTCCTGCGCCGACGGCGCGCGGTGCTGACGGCGGTGGCCGAGCGCGGGTCCACATCTGAGGAGACGGAACTCATGCACCGGCTGGCCCAGCTTTCCGAGGACGAACGCCGACGTCTGATCGGCGATTTCCTCGACGCCGTCTTCGGCGGTCCTGACGCCGCCCCCGCATTCGCGGGGGTCATGCGCTCGATGACCCCCGAGTTGCCCGACAACCCGGAGGCGGAGCAGGTCCAGGCGTGGGTGGAGTTGGCCGAAATGTCCCTGGACCCGGATTTCCGCGCCGTCGTGCGGCGGATGGTCGAGGACCAGGCAGCCGAGCAGGCCCGAAGCCACATGATGGGCCCGCGCCACGACATTGCCGCAGCCGTCCGTGACCAGGCCGGCCCGGCCCTGACCGCCGGCATCGACCCGGCCTCGCCCCAGGCCGGTCCGATCGTCGCAGCGTTCACGGCGCACTACGCGCACCTCCTCGGCCGCCCCGACGACGCCGAGCTTCGGCGCCGGCTGGCGACTCGGCTGGAGAGTGTGAACGACCCCCGCAGGGAGCGGTACCTCCAGCTGCTCGCAGTGGTCAACGGCTGGCCGGCCCCGGAGAGTCTGGCTCCCGTGTTCGATTGGTCCGTCGAGGCTCTGCGCGTCCGGACACAGCAGTGAGGGGGCGGGCGCAGGGCGGCATGGGACGGACGCGGCTGGCGTCGGGGGGAAACGCCGCCGCATATGATCGGTTGATGAGTGCCCCCGTCGTACTTCAGGTGCCCACGTCGCCGGCCTCACCCGCTCTCGTTCTTCGCCCCTGGCGCATGGAGGACGTTGCCGCATTGGTCGAGGTGAGCCGGGATCTCGCATTGCGCCAGTGGGCGAGCTCTGTCGTGGACAACGATGCTGACGGGGCACGGTGGGTACAGGCCCAGCAGCGGGGCTGGGCAGCGGGGGACCGGTTCGGCTTCGCCGTCCTTGAGGCGCGGCCCGGTTCAGTCCGCGAACAGTTGGTGGGCAACGTGGTCCTCAAGGAAGTCACCTCCGGCAAACCGGCGGCCGAAGTGGGCTACTGGACCGCGGCGCACGCTCGCGGGCGGGGAGTGGCCTCCCGCGCTCTGGAGGCACTCACCAGCTGGGCCTTCGACACCTTCGAAGCCGACGGGCTGGAGCGTCTCGAACTCCTGCACCAGGTGGACAACCTGGCATCGTGCCGGGTTGCGCAGAAGAGCCGCTACGACTTCGACACCATCCTGCCGGCGGCGCCGCCCTCCTTCCCCCGCGCTGGCCACCTGCACATACGGCGCACGCGTGCCTGAGGTCCTCCCGGCTGCTGCGGACCGGCTGAGACTGCTCACGCCGGGAGGGTCCCGGGGCGTTCGGCGAGGTGGCCGCGTTCGAAGCGGGCCCCGGCACGGACCAGAGCGACGAGATGGGGCGCGTTCACAGCCCGCCAGCGGGCATGGGCGGACTCGACCAGCTTGAAAACCATCGCCGGCCCGGCGGCCCGGCTGCCGGGCCCTGTCCGGCCCTGCGGCTCTCCGGCGTCAGGCGGCGCTGAACTCGTGCGCGGACCGCCGCGCCGCTGAACCCGCCGCGGGTCGTCCAGGACGGCCTCGGGGGGCGGCGACGCCGGCGCCTTCGAGGAACACGACCAAGTCGGGGCCGCGTGTGTCGCCGGACCAGTCCCAGCGGTTCCGCTCGCCGGAGCGCGGGTCGTACAGGGCCCGGCCGCCGGGGCCGAACTGCCCGAGCTCGGTCATCAGCGCGACGCCGGTCCGGACCTCGTCCGCTGTCCAGCCGGTGATGTCGAGCAGCAGGCCGTCCAGCGGGCCGCCGACCAGTTCGGCGTAGTCCTGGTCCGGCCGCAGGCCCGGGTGGTCGTGGTCGTCCAAGTACGCGGGTTACGCCGGCCGACCGGGCCGGTGCCCGGCCCGCCTGTCCGCCCCTGGGGGCGGACAACAGCTCGCGGCCCCGTTCCGGGGTCAGGAAAGCCGGTGATGAACCGCCGGGCGTCCCCGGCCGGCTCAGGATTCCCGTGGTGCGCCGCACCAGCCCAGGCAACCGGGCCCTGAGCGACCGGGCCTTCCCGGCCACGCAGTGCCACCTCGTCCATCACTCGCCTCCGTGTCGCGCAGCCCCTTGGCCGCGCTCAGGCTCGGCGGGCCCGCCAGAGCCATGCCGCCGTGCCGGCCGGCAGGGCGAGCGTCGCCAGGTTGGCCAGGTGGGCCGGGGTGCCGCCCGACGGGTCGACGCCTGACGAAATCCAGATGCTGATGGCGACGGTCGGCAGGACGGCGGCGAGCAGAACCCCCGTGGTCTTCTGGACAGAGGTCCAGTGCACCGAGGTGCAGAAGCAGCACCGCGCCGATGACGCGGAACAGGGTGCTGCAGAACTGCGCGGCGGGGGCGTGGGGGAGGATCGCCGCGAGGAGGAACGGAAGGGTGAGCATCAGGAGCGGTACCAGGGGGTGCGCCTTGCCGTGCCGGGCGGGTGCGCCGTCCCGGGCCGGGGTCCCGGCGGCCCCGTTGCCCGCCTCGGCCAGCGCCGTCGCTGCGATCGTGCGGGGGTCCCCCAGCTCCGTCAGGACCTCGCCGATGGCGGTATCGGGGCGTTCGGCGCGCGCCACCTCGATGTGTTCGGCGAGGTCGGCGAGGAGTTCCTGGTGGCGGTCGGCGGGGAGCGTGGAGGCCTCGCGTTCGACGGCGGAGAGGTAGTCGCGTACGGGGTCGGCAGAAATCTTCATGCGAGGTCTCCGGTAGGGGGCGCGGGGTGATCAGGAAGGCGTCGACGGCGTTGCGGAAGCCGGGCCAGAGGCGGGTGAACTCGTCGAGCGCTGCCCGGCCGCTGTCGGTGAGCGCGTAATAGCCGCGGGGTGGACCGGAGGCGGATCCCTGCCAGGTGGTGGTGCCCAGGCCGTCGCGGCGGAGCCGGGAGAGCAGGGGGTAGACCGTGCCCTGGCTGGTGGCCAGGGCGCCGGATTCCTCCAGGGCATGGAGGAGTTCCACGCCGTAACGGGGGCGGTCCCGCATCAGGGCCAGTACGCAGTACTCCAGGACACCCTTGCGCAACTGGGCGGCTGCCCGGGCCGTTTGGTCGGATCACCTGGTTCTACGTGCCGCAAGATGCCTGGTGGGGCAAGCGGTTGGGAAAGGGGGTGCGGATTCCCTTGGCTTGTTCCTGAGCACCGGTCCGCCGCCTGCGGGTGCCGCAGGCGCGGGCGGGTCCGGCCCAGGGGCTGCGCGAACGGGCGGGGCGTGTGTTCCGGGTCAGATCTGCGCAGGGAGCAAGATCGGGCGAAGTCGACATCGTCCGGGGTGACGCCGGTTGCCGGGGACCGCGGCCGGACCGGTGGTGCGTCACGTCACCGGGCAGGTGGCCGGCCTCGATCCGGGTCGACGCGCCGTCGGCCGACGGGGGTTCGCCGCCCGGGCCGGTCCGGGCCGAGCGGTGGGTGAGCCGGGGGCGGACCCGGTCCCACGCGTGGGCCTCGGCCCCGCCGGGTTGTTCTTCTTCCCCGCTATCAGCTCTGCTCCCCCGTCACTCGCGGCCGGCCGCCGCTGCCGGCCGCGCCCGGCCGGGGAGGGCGCGGCCGGGCCCCCGGGACCCGTCGCTCTCCTCTCGGCGGAAGTCCGCGGCGTGGTCCACCGCCCACTCCCGGAAGGACCGGGCCGGAATGCCCGTGATGCGCTCCACCTCATCGTTGACCGGCTCCGGATTGTCGAGCATCTCCGCCTGGGCCGGCAGTACGGCCTCCACCAGCTCTGCCGGGTAGCCTGCGGCCTTCATCTGCTCGACGGCCTCCTCCAGTGCGATCTCCTCGAACCGCACCGGGCGCCCGATCGCCTCGCTGATCAGCGCCACCTGCCGTTCCTGGGTGATCAGTTCCGGGCCAGTGAGCAGGGGGCGGGCGCCGAGCAGCGTGTCGGTCGTCAGCGCCTGAACGGCGGCCGCAGCGATGTCCGCCTCGTGGATCAGCGGGCGGGCCAGCCGTGCCAGCGGCGCCCGTACCGCACCGGTGGTGCGGACCTCCTCCGCCCAGCCCAGCGTGTTGCTCGCGAACCCGGTGGGCCGCAGCGCCGTCCACTCCAGGCCCGATGCCTCGATCAGCCGCTCCAGCTCCGTGTGGAACACGGTGATCGCCTCGCCCGGCTCCTCCTTCTCGCTCCCGACCCCGGCGGATGACAGGTACACCAACCGCCGGGCGCGCTTCCCGATCGCGTCGATCACGTCCGGCGCGCCCTCGGCGCTCAGGAACGGCCACACCAGGAAGACCGAATCGACGCCCTCCAGAGCCGTGTCCAGTGACGCGGGATCACCGAGGTCGCCGCGTACCGCCTGCACCCCCTCCGGGAAGTCCGCCTCCCCTCTCACCAGCGCCCGTACGGGCACACCCGCCGCGTGCAGTCGGGTCACCAGCGCGCCGCCGACCTTTCCTGTCGCGCCGGTCACCAGGATCCTGGGCTGTGTCATCGAAATCTCCTCGTCTCGCCGTTCGATGACACGACTCTCATACGTCAACCAAGGTTCAGGTCAAGCACTCCCCCGCCGACCGCGCATGACCCCGCGCCAGCCGCTGTTGACGCCGTAGCCGCAGCAGCTGCTGGGCCGCCGGCCCGCGGAGCGCGGTCAGCGCCGGCGGTGCCACCAGGCCAGCTCCGGATCTGCCGTGGGCTCGTAGTGCGTTCGTCGAAGCAGCACCTCGTCCAGGCGCTCGACCTGCGCCCGGAGTTCGGTGGCGGCCCTTGAGGGCAGCATGGACAGAGCCTCTTGCAGCTTGTCCCGGGCCCAGCCCTCGCCGCAGCACGGGCAGGTGAACTCGGCCTCCCACCGCCTCCACCGGCGTTCGGTGCCGTGGGCGCGGGCCGACCACACGCTCAGCGCGACGGACACGATGCCCGGCGCCAGCCGGTCCCGTTCGAGCACGCGAACGGCCGCATTCGCCGCCCCCGACAGGCCAGGGACGTCGCGATAGCGCACCCAGGGGCTCCTCCAGCCACGTTCCCGCAACCGGAGTGAAGCCGGCGTTCTACGCGGCACGGTCCCTTCGGGCATCGATCATGACGGCATCCTCCCACAGCCCGAGATCGGCCGGACAGGACCTCACCCGCAGGCGGCTGCCTCGGTGACGCCCCCTCACAGTCGCTCAGCGTCGCGGAGGCGCGCGGCAGGTCCATGAACCGGCGGCAACGGAAGGACCTCCGCCGGGACCCGGGAGGGCCGTCACCGGAATTCCTGGGAGTGGGCCCTCGGGCCCGGCGGGATTCACGGGATGTCGCACCCGTCTGCCCGGCGGCCTGCGGCCCCTGTGCGACCTGGTCGCCGCCGACCCCGACGGGAAACGACGGCGAGCGCCGGGGGCGGTGCCGGTCCGGCGCTCGGCAGGCGGTCACCAGGGGCGTTTCGCCTCCGGTGACCGCCTGCCCTGCCCGTGCACACCCTCGCTCTCCTTGTCGCGGTCCTCACCGCGGCCCTTCTCGCACTCCTGGCAGCGATCTCCGCCGGGTTCCTCGCTCACTGGGACGGCGCGTCCCTCCCCGGCGCCCTGCTCCACGCAGGCACAGTCTTCGGCGCCGCCCTCACCCTGCTCTGCAGCCTCATCGCCCTCGGGGTCGCCACGTTGACCTGACGTCCGACCCCCACGGTGAGCCCGAAGGACCGAGGACGGACTCTGACCGCCACAAGTTGAGCTGATCCCTCGGTCACGTTTGAGAGGCCGCCGCCAAGATCACGGATAGAACAGCACTACTACGAGCGAATAGTGTCCTGTCGCATCGCATCTGGTTGATAGCGGCCCGCTGACCTGCGGAACGAGTGGGAATCCGACAGCTTCAGCGCGACAGGACAGAAGTTCGTCTCACTGCTCTGTCCCTTGGGCCAGAAAAAGGCCACCGTCAATGAGAAAGGGCCACAGTCGAATGACCCGGGGCTGTGAACACTCGCCAGGCTGCGGCGCCTACGATCCCGACCGCAATCCCAGAACACTGTGCTCCACCACGCCCGAGGGAAGATCACTCCTCCTCGAAGCCCGGGCAGTCAACTCCACGAGACCGGCGCGGAGGTCGGCGGCGGGCTCACCAAGGACGATCGCACTGATGATCAGTTCCATCATCAGACAGTCGTACTCGTCGCCCGTTCTCCGGTAACGCTCCGCATCAGCCTCCACCACAGCAGAGGCGATCCTCCTCCCACCGCCAATCACGGGGGCAAAGGACGCCTCATAGACGCCGTGACCGGTCCAACTCCGGTGCATGAAAAGGACATCGCCTTCGGCGAAGACGTTCCACTTCTCATCCATGTCCCGGGCTCGATATCCGCGCTGGATCCGGTCCCAGTCCTCGTCAGTCCAGACACGATCCGGCAACTGAGACACCGGACGGGGCGTGCTGATCGGATGGAGGCGCCGGAACGACTCTCGGGTGAGCGGGGCATCGGCAGTCATGGCGTGATCCTACGGCTGCACTACTCGAACACGACAGCGGCTTATCGCCAAGAACAAGTGCCCTGGGCAGAGGCTGAACCCCTGACACCTTCCGGACGCGTACGCAGTGTCCTGAACAGCGATTTTTCACGGCTTCCTCACCGCTACCCCAGACAACCGCAGGCTTTCGACTTCGACGCCAACCCCAGCATCGACCCGGCGGTCATCCACACCCTGGCGACCTGCGAGTGGGCCAAGAAGGGCATGCCGCTCGGCGACTCCGGCACCGGCAAGTCCCCTCTGCTCATCGCACTGGGCACCGAGGCCGCGATGGCCGGCTACCAGGTCCGCTACACGCTCGCCACTAAGAAGCCGTATCTCAACCGAATGCGATCTGTTGATTTTCCCTGGTCAGGCATGGTTTCGGGTGGGGTGAGGGAGAGTTTCGACGTTCTGTTCCGCTGTTCGGTGAGGGGTATGCGGTGGCGTCGGTGCTGGGGATGTTGGAGGCAAGGGAAGCGGCTGCTCGTGCGCGGGTCGAAGATCTGCGGGAGGCGGCAGCCCGGGCGGCTGCCGTGCTGGAGGCCGCGGAGATCGAACTGGACCGGCGAGTGATCGCGCGGGAAGAACTTGTCGAGGCACTGGCCGTGTCCGCTGACGAGGCCACCGCCGTGCCGGAGGCAGCCGCAGAATCCGTGCCCGTACCGTTGCCGGGAACGACGGTGCCGTCCTGGCACGAAGGGCTGCCTGCGACTGTTCTCTCGCCGGACTACCAACGGGTCCTGGGCATGGTGGCGGACCGGTCGGCCCAGGGGCCGGTGCGGGCCAAGGAGATCGCGGTGGTGCTCGGGCTGGAGCCGACGCCGGCGAAGGTGGAGGGCGTGCGGTCGAAGGCGAGACGTCTGGCGGAGCGCGGGTGGCTGGTCCAGGAGACGTCGGGGATGTTCACCGCCGGCCACGGGCCGGTGGCCGGGCCAGGCGGCGGCTCATCCGAGTGATCATCGACCACTGGATCACCGCCTCGCCGGTGGCCGTCAGGGTTTCGTAGTCGCGGGCCAGACGGCGCGAATGCATCAGCCACGCGAACGTGCGCTCCACCACCCACCTGCGCGGCAGCACCACGAACCCTTCCATGGTGTCGGTGCGCTTGACGACCTGAAGGGCGAGACCGAGTCTCTTCACGCACCAGTGGACCAGGCCGCCGGTGTAGCCGCCGTCGGCCCAGACCAGGGTGATCTCCCGGTGCAGCGACCGCAGTCGTCGTAGTAGGGGAACAGCCGCGTCCCGGTCCCCGATGTTCGCAGCTGTCACCACGACGGCCAGCAGCAGGCCGAGCGTGTCGGTCACGATGTGCCTCTTTCGGCCCGGCACCTTCTTACCCCCGTCGTACCCGCTGGAAGAAGCTGGCACCGAGGCGGATACCCGGACCGACTGCGCGTCGATGATCCCCGCCGAAGGCTCCGCCTGTCGGCCCTCGCGCTCACGGACCTTCCCGCGCAGCCGGTCATGGAACTCCGCGACCAGCCCGCACTCCCGCCACCGGCGGAAGAAGGCATAGACCCGCCCCCAGGCGGGGAAGTCCGCGGGCATCGCCCGCCAGGAGATCCCGCCCGCGACCAGGTACCGGATCGCGTCCAACATCTGGCGGTGGCAGTAGCCCTCGGGCTGCCCGCCCCTGCCCTCCAGCCAGGCCGGAACCGGCAACAACGGCCGCACCGCCGCCCACTCCGCGTCCGTCATGTCCGAGGGATACCGGCGCACCCGCTCCGGATGATCCGCCGCGTTCCCGTACACGTGCGCGAGACAATCACACGATCGGGCAGCCGAGTTGAACGATGTGGGCACGAGCGCGTAGAACTGCGACAACAGGGCCTCCTGGAACTGCTCGGTCCGGTTCGCACCTCCGAGCTACCAAGGGGCCCTGCCTTCATGCACCCACCACCGGAAGATCACCCCGGCGGGAAACCCGTTCGACTCACACGTTCCATGACCGGTTGAGATACGGCTTCTAGCCACGAGCTCGTTCAGAAACCGGTCGTCCACGCCCACCGACGCGGTGTCCGCCTCGGACGGTATGGCTTTGTTCTCGCTGGTCACAGGTGCAATCCTCCCTGAGAGGAGTTGCACCGTTCCTTTTCCCGTTTCTCGGGCGTGCCGGTGAGCGTGTCGGGGTCGGACGGGTGCGGGTCGATGTTGGTGTCGGGTCTTCCGCTGTTCGCTCAGAACAGCGCCAGGCCCTCACCGCCGGTGTCCGCGATGACTGGCCGGGGCTGGGCGGGGAGGCCGTCCAGGCGGTCGGGGCCAGCCGCGGCGGCCACTGCGGGGGCGGTCTCGGCCAGCCAGGCGCCAAACCGCTCGGCGGCTTCACGGTAGGGGACTTGCGCCAGGACACGGTGCTCGCCGGAGGGACAGAAGTCGACGGCGACAGTGAGCAGGCAGGAACGGGGCGCGTTCTGGCTTCCCGTCCAGGACACGCGCAGCACACCGCAGGGTTTGCGCCCGCCGGAGCCGCGAGGGTCGCGGTGGGTGGGGCGCAGTGACCGGCAGGCTATGTGGGCGGCCCATGCGGCGAGGTGTGGCAGTGGCAGGGTGGTGCGGGTGCGGCAGCCGGGGCAGCGGTGCCAGTGGCGGAGCCAGTCGGCGGTGTGGGTGCTGAAAAGGCGTGTGTAGTGGTTGGCCACGCGGATGTCATTGCTGTACAGGTGGTCGGGTCGTTCTTGTGTGTTGCAGGAGTGGCAGACGGGGGCGCGGACGTAGCCGTGTTCGTGGCAGTGATCGAGTACGGCGGCCGGTGCGGTGCGGCAGACGGCACAAATCCATCCAGCCACCTTGCGGGAGATCCCGGGTTTCCTGCTGAGTACCGAGTACAGCTGGCCTTTCAGTTCCCCGTTGTACAGACGCAGGGGGGTGGAGGGGCCGTCGGGACTCGCATGCCGGCTGTCGGTGGCTGGGGCCTGCCAAGGGCGGGAGGGCAGCTCGGTGACGGCTGCGCTTGCCTGGCCGGCCCGGGCGGCTTGCAGCCACTGCGTTTCGGTGTGCTCGGCCACATCCAGCAGCCTGACCACGGCGCGCGGCAGCCACCACGTCCGCTCCGTCCGGCCACGGCTCTGCTCCACGAGCAGCCGCCGCCAGTCGACCCCCGCCACATGGTGCAGCCGGCCGCTCTCACGTCGTGCCGCCCGCTCAAGGCCGCCCGGCTCCTGCAGTTCCCGGGCGATGCGCCGGCGCCATCGCAACGGCGTGTTCTCGCCGTACCCCTGCTGCGGCACGTCACGGAATGGACCGATGCGGACCAGGTCCTGGCCATCCATCTCGACCGCGTTCAGTTCCGCTGCCGCCCGGCGCACCTCGATCTCCGAAACGCCCCACTGGCCGCCGCTTGCCCTCACCGTCGCCACCACGCGACCGCCGAGCAAGACGTACCCCACCCGGCCAGGGGCCGGAAGGCAGGTGAACGGCCCAGAAGCCGTCGGCACAGCGCTCTCGGTCGTCAAGTCGGCCCACAGAGCATCCGCGGCGCCCAGAGTGATCAGGCCGCCCGCGCGACCCGGGGTGACACGCTCAGGCATACCGACAGACTAACGGCCAGCACCGACATGCTGAGGCTTTTCCAACCTCATGCTGATGGTGCGAGGTGGAGGCTCAGGACGGCTTTGACCAGGTCGGTGATGCGGGTGGTGCTGCATCGCAGCTTGCGCAGGAGTCACCAGGTCGGGCCTTGACCCGGGGCGGTTCACTGAGACATGCAAGTCGCGCCTGTATCTCGTTCGCGTGGAAACGCCGACGCCTGGAAGGCCAAGCGCCGGGAACAGCCGGCCCGGCCGGCGCGGTTGCATCGACCGAGGGACCGGCGTCGCACGGGCGGGGAACACGGAGACCACAAGGTCGTCCGCCCCACCAGGATCCGGTCCCCAGGATCGCGGTACGCCCGCCGCGCACTCGGACCAAGACGTATTTCTGCAGGAGGACTGTTTCATGACTGACCGGCCCTTGACGCTCATGGCAGTACACGCCCACCCCGACGACGAGGCCACCGGAACCGGAGGGGTCCTCGCGCAGTATGCGGCGGAAGGCATCCGCACGGTTCTCGTGACGTGTACCGACGGCGGCTGCGGTGACGGACCGGGGGGCGTCAAGCCGGGCGACCCAGGGCACGATCCGGCGGCCGTCGCCTTGATGCGCCGCCAAGAGCTTGAGGCGAGCTGTGACGTCCTGAAGGTCAGCGATCTGGAAATGCTGGACTATGCCGACTCCGGGATGATGGGCTGGCCGAGCAATGACGCCCCCGGATCCTTCTGGCAGACCCCCGTGCAGGAAGGAGCGGCCCGACTCGCGGAACTCATGCGGCGCTACCGACCTGATGTGGTCGTCACCTACGACGAGAACGGCTTCTACGGCCACCCCGACCACATCCAGGCCCACCGCATCACGATGGCGGCGCTGGAGATGACCGCGCTGACACCGAAGGTGTACTGGACCACGATGCCCCGCTCGATGATGCAGCGGTTCGGCGAGATCATGCGCGAGTTCCATGAGGACATGCCGGAGCCGGATCCTGCCGAGGCCGCGGCGATGGCCGAGATCGGCCTCCCCGACGATGAGATCACCACGTGGGTGGACACCACCGCGTTCAGCGGTCAGAAGTTCGACGCACTGGCCGCGCACGCCAGTCAGGGCGAGAACATCTTCTTCCTCAAGATGGGCAAGGAGAGGTTCGGGGAGCTGATGGGCATGGAGACCTTCGTACGTGTCCAAGACGCCACCGGCGCGGCCGTGCCCGAGAACGATCTCTTCGCCGGACTGCGTTGATCCGCCCGGCCGGCCGGGGAGATCTCATCGACCGCACGGCACGATCGAGCGGGTCACACCCCCGGAGGCTTGAGGGCGATGGCTTCGGCGGAGGCGGCCGAGACGCTCACGTTTCGGCGCGAGCCGGGGTGGGAAATCAGCGGGTCCACGCGTTGGGCCACCGGTTGTATCCGCATCCCCGAGATGCATCGGGGGTGACAGATTCCCCGGTTCAGCCTCTGCCTTACGCTATGCGACCGGGGTGAGACGTTGAGGGCCTCCACCCGTGGGTGGAGGCCCTCAGCCTTTGTGCCGTACGACCGGTTGCTGCGTTGAGCAGCGTTCCGACGGTGTCGCGTTGGATGTTCAGGAGAAGTGACAGCACCGGTTGAGGGGCGCTGTTGCCTGTCTGCGTCTCCGGCTGTTGAGGGGGCCGCTCAGCGGGCGGAAGCGCGGAGGGACCGGGGCGCGATGCCGCTCGTCGGCATCAGGACGCGTGTGGTTGCCGAAGCCCTTGGAGGAGGAGGGCGATCAGGCGTCGGGGGTCGTAGCGGGGGTCGTTGTCGCGCCCGACGCAGAGGTTGCCGATGCCGCGCATCAGCTCGTAGGGCTGTGTGCCGGGCCTGATTTCGTCGGCCTCGACCGCGGCGTCGAGCAGTTGGGCGCAGACGGGCAGCAGGCGGTCGAGGAAGTAGGCGTGCAGCGCGGCGAAGCGGTCGTTGTCGGACTGCAGGGCGTCGGCGAGGCCGTGCTTGGTGACGAGGAAGTCGACGAAGAGGTCGATCCACTCACGCAGCGCGTCGAGTGGGGAGCCGGCACTGGCCAGCAGGTTCGGGCCGGCCTCGGCGCATGCCTCGATCTGGTGCCGGTACACGGCGGTGACGAGATCCGCCCGGGTCGGGAAGTGGCGGTAGATCGTGCCCATCCCGACACCCGCCCGGGCCGCGATCTGGCGGATCGGCGCGTCGACGCCGGAGGTGACGAACACCTCGGCTGCGGCAGTGAGCACCGTCTCCCGGTTGCGCTGAGCGTCGGCCCGCTTGCTTCGGGACGGCGAATCCCCTGCAGGACCCTCGGCGGCCATCACGTTCTCCTTCGACACCGATTGACAAAGCGGAGCGATGTTCCGGATACTAAATGGAGCAGCGTTCCGCTTCAGCCTAGCCGAAACGGGACGCCCCTGACCGCCTTGCCCGCCCGCCGACTGCAGGAGACCGGCGGGCGGCAGGCGCCACCGAAAGGGAATCCACACCGTGAGCACATCCACCACCGCCGACGCCTTGGGCGCGGCCGTCCCGGTCCTGTCCTTCAGCCCCGTAGTCCTGTCCGTGCCCGGACGTCCCGTGGATCTCCAGGTGCGCGTCTCCGCCCCCGCGACCGGAACCAGCCTCCCCGTCATCCTCCTCTCCCACGGCCACGGCCCCTCGAACAACCTCTCCTCGCTCAACGGCTACGCGCCGCTCGCCGACTTCTGGGCGGCACACGGATTCGTCGTCGTCCAGCCCACCCACCTCACCTCCAGGACACTGACCCACCTGGTCACAGACGCCCCCGGCGCCCCCGACTTCTGGCGTTCCCGCGCCGAGGACATGACCCACATCCTCGACCGGCTCGACGTGATCGAGAACGCCGTGCCGCAGCTCGCCGGGCGGATCGATCCCACCAAGGTCGCCCTCGCGGGACACTCGCTCGGCGGTTTCACCGCCACCCTCCTGCTGGGCGCCGGGCTCACCGACCCCGACACCGGGAACGTGGTGCACCTCGTCGAGCCCCGGATCAAGGCCGGTGTACTGCTCGCCGCACCCGGCAGGGGCGGCGACGTCCTCAACGGGCCCATGGCCGAGCAGTGGCCGATCATCGGCGCCGTCGACTTCTCCACCATGACCGCACCCGCGCTGGTTGTCGCCGGCGACAAGGACGACTCCCGGCACTTCACCGACATGGGGCCGGACTGGCACGCCGACCCCTACACCCTCTCCCCCGGCCCGAAGACCCTGCTCACCCTGTTCGACGCGGAACACGGACTCGGCGGGATCGCCGGATACGACGCCGCCGAGACCACCGACGAGAACCCCGAGCGAGTCGCCGCCCTCGCCCGGCTCACCGCGGCCTACCTCCACACCCAGCTCCACCCCGGCGACAACGCCTGGCAGTTGGCCTGCGGGGCACTGACAACCGGCCCCCACCCCGTAGGACAAGTCGAATCAAAGTAAGTCCCTGCGGCCACATCCCCCGTCGAACGGCCCGCGCCGTCGGGCACATGGGCTCAGTCAGCGGACTGGTCCTCGACGACGGCATCCGGGCAACCAACCGCCCCGTGTGAAGTGCCGCGGCAACCGGGCCCTCCGCCCCGACAGGCCGCCGCGGTGCTGCTCGGACTGCTCGGACTGCTCGGACTGCTCGGACTGCTCGGACTGCTGCACGGTCCGAACCGCAGCCGTCCGTTGGATCACGCGAGAGGAGGATGCGGCGTCGCAGGAGACCGAAGTCGGCCCGGCCGTACATCTGTCTCTTCAGCAGTTTGATTCTGGTGACGTTGCCCCCGACCGCTCCGGAGGTGAGGGTGGTGGTCAGGGCCGCGAGAACGGCAGCCCGGTCGCACCGTATGCCGCCGGCCAGGGTACGGAGTTCTCGTTGGCCGTCGAGGCGGACGGCGGCGAGCCAGACGTCGAAGGTCAGGCGCTCGTTGCGGCGTTCGCGCGCCATCGTGGCCTGGCGACGCGCGTACGGGGTTGTCGTGGCCAGCGCGGGACCGCGTTCACACAGTTCGTCGAGACACTTGCGCTCGGTGTCGGTGAGCTGCTCGGGTTGTCGCATGATCCAGTTGGTGACGCGTCGGACGGTCAGATGCGGTAGCGGGGCGTCCGTGGAGTCCGTGGAGATCGCCCCGGTGCGGTAGGGCCGCGGTGGCGGCGGACAGAGTTGACGTTGCCGCGGTAGCCCAACTGCTGGATCTCCCGAGTCGGCGCCGCAGCGTTGGTGCAGCCTTCCGTCCAACGACGGTGCAGATAGAGCCGGTAGTCGTCGATCGTGCTGGGGCGGTGGGCTGCTGCGGCGAGAAGTTCTTCAACCTCGGCGGCACGAGCGAATCGGACAACGGTGCCGCGGCTGAGGTGGGGTTCACGGGCGATGGCCCGCAGGCTGCCGCCACGCTGGATGCGTTCGTGGATCTGTGGGTGACGTTCGCGGGTGCGGGCGACCGGACCAGGGGACGTATGCGCCCATGGATGTCCATTTCACCCGGGGTGTCGAAGGTGATGTCCGGGGCGTGAACGCGTCGTCCTGGTCGGACGGGGCCGTGAGAGGTTCGCGCAGGTCGGCTCGGTGTCGGCCGACGATGCGTTCCACAGCTTCGGCCAGATGGTGCAGCAAGTGCCAGGCGTCGGCCACCTGCCGGGCCTGCGGGGCGCCTGCGCAGGCGCCGTCACGGAAAGAGCCGGCGCGGTCGCGGCAGGTGATCCGCACCTCGGGGTGATCGCGCAGCCAGGCGGCGAAGGTGTCCGCGGTGCGGCCCACGAGGACGTCGACGGGACGGTGGGAGTTCATGTCAATGAGGATCGTCGCGTAGGCGTGACCGCGGCGTATGGCGAACTCGTCGACTCCCCGTCACGGAACGGGCCGTGACGGTGGGTCGGGCAGCGCACGAATGAGACGGGGTAAGGAGTTCTTGCTCGTGGACGGCCATACGTCCGGACAGGCGCGTTCCTGGACGTCCGCCCAGGAACAGGGCGATGTCGGTGAGCTGAGTGGGGAGGGCGTTCGTGCGGCGTGCGTATCGGCGGGTCAGGGTCGGGGCCTGCTCGGCGAACGTCCTGCGGGCGCACCCGTCGTCGCTGCGCACGAGACGACGTGCCCGCAGATCGAGCAGCACCCGTCGGCCAGCGACAGGGCGGTCCGCGAGAGACCGCTGGTAGGAGCAGTGCACTCGGGAGGATTCCCGCCCGCACCCCGGGCAGGCAGTCGAGACCGCGAGGGACCGTACAACAGGCCGAACCTCGGACTCTCCGAGGGCCGCCCTCTCGACCTCCACCCCGACACCCGGCAGAAGTACGTCAGCGACGCTTTCCACATCCATCACACAGGTGAGGCCCACCTGCCCGCGGTCGGATCCACCCCCGAATCCGCGACAGAGCCCAAGAAGTGAACCAGAGCCGCTGCTGCTCGATGAAGCCAAGCGCCTGAGCTGGCGGACAACACAGATGTCCGACAACACCGGGACGTCCACGCCTTCCCGGGCGAGAACCCGCTGTGCCAGCCCGCGGGTACGACTCCACCCCGCGTCACTGATCAGCGCCGCGCTCGTCCACCGGTCAGGGGCCCCGTCGCGGGTCATCCCGTCGAAGACCGAATCGACCATCCGCAGCTCAGGCAGTGCTTCACGACTGAGGAACCCCTCCTCCACGAGGCGCTGGGCCGTGCGGAATGCGTGATCGAAGTCGAGGGCGATCTCGTCCGGCAACACACCGTGCTTGTCCAGCCATGCCGCCTGAGCTGTGTGCGCGAAGGCTGAGCGCAGCTCGGTGGCGTCTGGAGCGGAAGTGAGGAAAGCTCGCGCACATGGTTTCGGTATTGCAGAACGTGGCGATTGACTGTGCGGATGCTTACGAGCTGGCCCGTTTCTGGAGCAGAGTGACTGGCCGTCCACTGCATCCGGAGGACAGACCGGGTGACCGGGAGACTCAGGTGCTGCTGGCGGAGGGCCCGGTGCTGTACTTCAACCAGGTGCCCGAGTCCAAGAAGACCAAGAACCGGATCCATCTGTGTGTGCGTCCTGAGACCTCGCGTGAGCAGGAGGTGGAGCGGCTGCTCGGCCTCGGTGCCACCTTTGTCACCGATCACCGGAATCCCGATGGCTCTGGCTGGGCAGTCCTTGCTGACCCCGAAGGCAACGAATTCTGCGTTCTTCGCAGCGAGTCCGACCGAGCCACGATGGGGTCCTGACGCCCACACGCCGTCCCGGCCGGTTTCGTATGACCACTGGTCGCAGCCACTCGTTGATGGCCGCTACGAGGACGGTCGCCTCGTAGCGGACCGCGAGCTTGTCGTACCTTGTGGCCACGACGCGGCGCCTTTGAGGCGGTTGACGCCGCACTCGACCGCGTGGCGCTCGCGGTGGTCGACCGGGTCGAAGTGCGGCGGACGGCCGCCGCGGGAGCCGAGCTTCTTGCGGTTGCGGGCCTGGTCGGCCTTGTCCGGAAGGGTGCGGCGGATTTCCCGGTGGCGCGGGTGCCCGTGAAGTACGACGGTCAGGGAGTCCGGGGCGGCGAAGGCCGGGCCGGGCTGCAGCCCGAGGAACCCCGCAAGTAGCGGCGCGACGTGCTGGCCCAGAACGACGTCGGGCCGGCCGAAGCGTTCATAGAGACCGTCGTCGACCACGGCCCGGGCGCCGCCGGCGGTTTCCCCGGCCGGCTGGAGGGCCAGCAGGGCAGTGCCCCGCCAGGCAGACCGGGCACGGGCTGAGATCCGCACGCGTACCGCCACTGCGCCCTGACCCGACTCGGCGAGCAGGGCGCTTCGCTGCTCATGCTGACGGTGAATTCCTGCTCGCGCCCGGCAGCAGCGTCAGGTGAGGGAACAGATCGGCACGCAGCACGTCAGCGAGCCCGGCTTCGCGGTCCCGGACCGCCGGCCGCGGTGGCTGGTGGCTGGTGGCTGGTGGCTGGTGGCTGGTGGCTGGTGGCTGGTGGCTGGTGGCTGGTGGCTGGTGGCTGGTGGCTGGTGGCGATGGTGTACGAAGTCCTTCGTGAACGAACAGATCCAGGCCGCGACCGTCCGCGTCTTCATAGCCCTTGCTCCGCCCGACGACGCCAAGGAGGAGCTGGCGCAGGCGCTGCGGCCCGCCTATGACGCCTACCCGCGCATACGGTGGAACCGTATCGAGGACTGGCACATTACCCTGGCGTTCCTCGGTGAGCTGCCGAGGTCGGCCGTTTCGCTCCTGCGGCCGCCGCTCGCGGAATTCGCAGCGAGGCGCCACCCCCTGCACCTGGCCTTGTGCGGCGGCGGGCACTTCGACGAGCGTGTGCTGTGGAGCGGGATCGGCGGGGACCTCGAAGGACTGCGGCTGCTCGCCGGGGAGGTGCGGGCGCTGGTCAGGGACCATGGTGTCACCTTCACGGACCGGCCGCTGAACCCCCACCTGACGCTCGCCCGTTCGCGCCGCGGCGATGCTTCCAGCGCGGTACAGGCCGCCGCGGGGCTTTCCGGGTTCACCGGCCGCACGTGGCAGGCCGAGCGTCTGCACCTGGTCGGCAGCAACTTCGGCCGCGGCCCCGGACCGATCCACTACCGCGACATCG
The DNA here is from genome assembly GCF_053591575.1 of Streptomyces altiplanensis. Classification (NCBI taxonomy): domain Bacteria; kingdom Bacillati; phylum Actinomycetota; class Actinomycetes; order Kitasatosporales; family Streptomycetaceae; genus Streptomyces; species Streptomyces altiplanensis. The sequence goes on from NZ_JBSFUB010000018.1 coordinate 28,607, forward strand.
AGGCCTGGTCCTTCAGCAGCGCGAGATGAACCGTCCTTGCGGGCGGGGCAAGGATGAAGGCCGCGCCGTGGGGATACGGGCGGGCTTGAGCGCACGCATCAGGGCGCTGGTGCACCGTGACTTCCCCGGCCCCAGGCAACGGTGGTCTTCGCGACCGGTGTCGGAAGGACGATTCCCACGGCGCGGTCATCGCCGCGTTCGAGTGCTTCCGCGGCGACCGCTGGACCTGGCTGGTCATCGCCGCCCACACCCAGCTCCGCCTGGCCCGGCCCCTCGCCGAGGACCTTCGCAGCCCCCGGGAGCGGCCCGCACGCCAAGGACGTCTCATCCCTGCACGGGTCCGCCGAGGATCTTGCCGCCCCCACGGCAAGGCCCCCCCAACCAGGCGGTACACCGAAACCCAGTACCGCAGGCCCAGGCCCGCCAATCGGCGTGAAGAACAAGCAGCAGAGGACGAGTCCGACTTCCTTCAGGCGGGCGAGCGCGAGGTCGAGAAGCCGGTCGGCGCCGTCGTCGCTGGTGAGGCGCTCGCGGAACTCGGCCAGGGAGCTGTGGTGGAAGCCGGGATCGTCCGGCTCCATGGACAGTGCGTACTTGAAGTCGATGCGGCAGCGGGCCGCCTCGGCTGCCTGGCGGCCCGACAGGCCGAGCGGGAACTGCATGCGCCGCTGTGAGCTGTTCGGCCTGCGGCTGGGCGTCCTGTCGCAGGGCGAGCGTCGGGTCTTCATCAGCGAGGGCAAGGGCGGGCACCGGCGGCCGATACCGGTCTCCGCACAATTCTTCGCCGCGGTCGGCGACTACCTTGACCAGGAGCGTCCTGCGGTCGACCACGACCGCGTGTTCGTCGTACTGCGCGGACCTCTTCGCGGCCGGCCGCTCTCCTCGGACGGTCTGGGCGGGCGCCTACATCTGCTCGAAGTGGAAGGAACGGATGAAACAATCTCGCGGCTGGCCGATCGCGAAGAGGACGCAGTCGAGCACGGATTGGGCGGTCAGCGGGTCGCCTGCGGTCCGAGAAGCGTGGTCCCAGGTGGAGTGGAGCGGGTCGCCGTCCGTGAAGTCCGGCGGATAGAGCGAGATGACACGGACGCCCTCGGGCCGGAGCCGGTGGGAGAGGATGTCGGCGAAGCCGGCCTGGGCAGCCTTGGCCGCGTAGAACGCGGGGTGTGCAGGGGAACGGTGGTCCCGGGCTTCCGCGGCGGAGGAGACCATGTTGACCACGTCCGCACCGACAGAGGCGCGCAGCAGCGGCAGGAAGTGTTTGACCGTCAGCAGTGTGCCGGTGGCTCCGGAGGCGATGGTGTCGGTGATCGCGTCGTCGTCGGCGTCCCACAGATCGGGGCCCTCCAGGTAGCGGGCACCATTGTTGATCAGCACATCCACCCGGTCGGCGTGGGCGGCGACCCCCTCCGTGAAGGCCCGTATGGAGGGCGGGTCGGCCAGATCGCAGGCGAACGCGTCGACTCTCGCACCGCTGTCGGCCGCCACCTCATCGGCCACCTTCTGTGCCGCAGTAAGAGAACGCGCGGACACGAACACGCGTGCACCCAGCCGGCCTGCCAGCAGGGCCACCGCTCGCCCGAACCCGCGCCCGGCCCCGGTAACTACCACCGTGCTCCCCGTGAGATCCACGCACACACCTCCCTCTGCCTCATGTTGATCACCGTGAGCATAGCCGTGCGGCCCAACGCGCTGAACGCATCGGTCCGAGCACGAGTGGGGAGCTCCACTGAGCACGTCGGGGCAGGCATGAGCATCACCTGGCCGTTTTCAAATTCGGCCTCCTGGACCAGGGCCTCCTGGATCAGGACATCGCCCGCGCGGTCATCGACTTCGCCGCGCAGTTGCTCACCGAGGACCACAAGGACCGGGCCCGGCCGCCGGTTCCGCGTCCGGGATCCCGGGGCCGTCCGCATCACCTGCGGCGGCCTGCGGGTTCATGCGCAGCCGGGTCCGAAGGCACCGTCGGGATCAATCCGTCGTCCGACGTACTGGAGGGGTCGGCTCGTGTCGTCGGCCATCCGGCCGGGACGATCGAGGCCGACGGGATCGCTGGTAGGGGCGGTACTGCTTGCGCTGCACCCGGCAAACGCCCTCCCCGAGCCCCAGCAGTGCTCCGTCGACCACCTCTGCGAGGGTCTCCAGGGCACTGACCTGTCCGAAGGGGTCCGGGTTCTGGCAGCGTTTCTTCAGCACTTCGGACAGCGCTCGTGACGGTGAGGGCATCGAACGAGGTCGTCGATGTGCGTGTCGTCACGGTTCGCCAAGGGCGCGCGCCCGACGGCTGGGCGGACGACTCGGGTCAGGCGGTCTGCTCCTGGGAGTGCAGGTCGAACGCGATACGGGGGGCGAGCGCCCGCAGGAAGTCGGGGGCGTCGAAGATCTCGCCGGCAGAGGTGACGCCCACGGCCCTGGTGCGGCCGGTGAGGACGCGGTCGAGGGCTTCGACGACGAGGGGCGCGGTGATGGCGTAGATGTCCTGGCCGGCGGCTGTGGCCCGGCGTTCGGCGCCACCTGAGCGGACGACGACGTCGACGAGGAAGGTCTGGTCGGAGCGTCCGCTCTCGTCGGCGGCGGTCGGGGCGGGGGTGTCAGGAGCGGCGACGTCGCGGGCCGCCCCGGCGTCCATGTAGGTGGTCACGTCGGGAATGGGCAGGTGCTGGGGGACGGTCACCACGTCCGCCATGGTGAACTCCGCGACCACGGGCCGGCGTCCCACCGGCTCCGGGAAGGTCCACTCCGCGGTGGGCGCGGCATCGGTGCGGTGCTCCCACTGTCCGCCGCGGTAGCGCAGGCGGAAGTTGCCGCGCCGCTCGCGGGAGACCGCGCCCGACAGCCGGGTGCCGGCGGTGGGGTGCCAGTTGCTGAGCGCGTAGGCGATGTGGGCCTCGTCGGCCGAGGTCCAATCTCCCATCGCCGCGGTGGCCAGCAGGTCGCCGAGGCCGCCGAAGAAAGCCATGGCCGGGACGATCACCGCTCCCGCGTCCCGGGCCCGCTCGCGGAAGTGCGCGAAGGTGTCAAGGTTGGCCTCGATCTCGGCGGCCACGTCCAGGTACGGAATCCTGGCCCGGAGCGCGGCTTCGATCACCGGGCCGGTGGTCGAAGCGAACGGGCCGGCACAGTTGATGACCGCCACCGCACCGGCCAGGGCCCGATCCAGCGAGGCCGGGTCGTCGACCGACGCCACCCGGGCCTCCAGCCCGTGTTCGTCGGCCAGTTCGCCCAGCGCCTGCGCGTTGCGTCCGGACAGCACCGGAACGAACCCGCGCGCGGCGAGTTCCGCGACCACGAACTGTCCGGTGTGACCGTACGCGCCGAACACCGCCACCAGTCGGCCTGACTCCATGAGACTGCTCCTGTGTACTCGATTGTCCGCTGCGATGTCGATCACCGGCGGCCTGACACCCCCATCCTGTCCCTGCGGCGGGGCCCGCACCATCGTCGGAAACGACACGCCACATACACTTTCGGACATGCATCGCATCGCGCTGGCCGTCACCGACGGCATGCTCCACTACGAACTGTCCGTGGCCCTCGAGATTTTCGGAGCCGACCTGACTCATGTCGTGGCCCCCTGGTACGACTTCGCCCTCTGCGGGCCCGGCCCGGTGCGCATCGACCGCTTCCGCCTGGAGCCCGACCACGGACTCGACCACCTCCCGCAGGCAGACACCGTGCTCGTGCCCGGCTGGGCCGACACCGACCGCGAACCTCCGGCGGAACTGGTCGACGCGGTGCGCGCGGCCCACGCGGCAGGCGCCCGGGTGGCCTCACTGTGCACCGGCGCCTTCGTCCTGGGTGCCGCCGGCCTGCTCGACGGGAGGCGCGCCACCACGCACTGGGCCCACACCGGGGAGCTGGCCCGGCGGCACCCGGCCGCCACCATCGATCCGGACGTCCTCTACGTCGACAACGGCGACGTCCTCACCTCGGCGGGCAAGGCCGCCGCCATGGACCTGTGCCTGCACCTGGTCCGCCTCGACCACGGCTCGGCCAACGCCAACAAAATCGCTCGCCGCCTGGTCGTCCCCCCGCACCGCGACGGCGGCCAGGCCCAGTTCATCGCCACCCCCGTCCCCGAGCCGGGCAACCACCCCCTCGGCGAGCTCTTCCCCTGGGTCCTCCAACGCCTCGACCAGCCCCTCACCGTCGAGGACCTCGCCCGCCGGGCCGGCCTGAGCTCACGTCACCTGGCACGCCACTTCAAGCACCTCACCGGCACCACGCCCCTGCAGTGGCTCCACACCCAACGCATCCGCCGCGCCCAGGAGTTGCTGGAGACCACCGACGCCACCGTCGACACCGTCGCCGAGGCCGCCGGAATGGGCACCGCCACCACCCTGCGACGCCACTTCCAGCGCACCGTCGGCGTCCCGCCCGACACCTACCGCCGCACCTTCCGCCCCTGAAGGAACAGTTCCAAGGAACCGGCGGCCAATCGAACGGCACCAAGGCACAGCGCTGCCCGAAGGGCTGAACAAACGCTGCCCCACCTCAGGTTCCGGCTCAGGTCCTGTGCCCGGTAAGGCCCGGTTGTCCGGCTGAGGACCGAGCAGTGGGTCTTCCTGAGACAACGGCTCGGATGCGAGGACAGCGCGAATGCGGCTGGTGCTCTGCCGCCGCTTCGGGCCATCGGGTGTTTCGTCCCAGAGCCCGGCCAAGCAGTGTTTGCGGTGTGCAGATCCAGTCCACTCAGTCCGCAGGCTGCATACCCTTGCGGCCATGACCGACCATCCTCCGGAGCCTTCTCCACGCCCTGTTCCCTCAGGAGAGCTTCGTGCCTCTCATGACGGCCGGAAAGCAGTGGTGGAGCAGTTGCCCGATGCGGCAGCCGAGGGGTGAATCGATCTCGATGAGCTGGATTCGCGTCTGGAGCAGGCGCTGAACTCCAGGACCCACGCGGAGTTGGCGGTCCTGACCACCGACTTGCCGAGGTTGAATCCCTCTGCGAGCCAGCTGCCGCTGGTGCTCGAGGGCGGTATGTTTGGCGCGTCTCGAGGCCCCGGGCGCTGGGAGGTTCCCGGACACGTGATCGCTCACGGAGGCGTGGGGGGCGTGAAGGTCGACTTCACCCGGGTCGAGTGCCGCCTCACGGAGGTCGCAGTGGAGGCGTGCGGAGAGACATCTGGTGTCACGATCGTCATCCCCGACGGCTGGGCTGCGGACACCGGCGGCATGGATCCCGGCGGCGGTCTGACGGACCAGAGCACTCCCGACCGGCTCCCGGTAACTCCGCTGATCCGGCTCACTGGGTCCGGCGACGCGGGAGGAGTAGTCACCCGCCACCCCAACCGCCGGAAACGGCGCAAGCTGCACAGGAACCCGGTGCAGGACCAGGGCGTGTTTCGGAAGCCTGCCTGCTGACTTCCGGCACGCTCTCTCGAGGTGCGGGCGAAGCGCTGGGCGAGGACGCCCAGTTGAGGCCGGCTCGGCGCCGGTGTCGAGGGCGTCGTCTACAGGCCGGGCCAGGGCCGGGTCGCCAAGGTGCGGATCGGCCGGCCGCCGGCCGATTTCGAGCTCACCCGCCGGGTATACGCGGACATCGCCCGGCATCCCCTGCCGTTCTCCACCCCGGATATCTTCGACGTCGAGGACCACGAGGGCGCCCTGGTGGCGTGCCTACGGCACGTACCGGGGCGCGCCCGCGACGAGGAGGCCCTGGCGGTCCTGCGAGCGGTACCTGGCGTGGCGGTGGGCGTGGCCACTCACCGCAACGTCGTCACCCGCGGAACGGACCATCGTTACGGTCGCTCTTCCGTCTTGACGGTGAACGGTCCGGTGGCGGAGGCTACGCACGGGGTGACTTCCGTGGTCTCCTCCGCCGCCAGACCCGCCTCGCACAGCTGGCCGCCGTTCTCGCGCAGGTCGAGGTAGAAGCGCGTGGTCTTGCCGTCCTGCTTGAGGCCATGAATGCGTTCGTCGATGTAACCGAGGCTGTTCAGGGTCTTCCGGACCTTGGCGGGGGTGGGCTCCACGACCTTCTGCAGCGCTTCGATGATGCGCTGTTCGTGGTGGCCGCTCGTGCACCAGTCGTGGCGGTCCAGCTCTGCCGCAGCCCCTGTGAGGGGGCCGGGCTCGATCGGGTCGGTCGGGGGCGTTTCCCCGGGGGCGAGGCTCCGCACCGGCTCGGGAGTGGTCGACTTTCCGGGCGGTGCCGGCGGGGCCCCGCCGGACGGAGGACATGCCTGCGCGTACGTGTCCAGCATCGCCGCGAACGCCTCCTGCTCGGGGGACGGCTGTGCGGGTCCCGCCTTGGAGGCGACGTTCCTGGCCGGCTCACCCTGTGGGCCACTGCCCTTCAGCTCGCTTCCGCAGCCGGTGAGCGCCAGAGAGGCGAGAGCGGCAGCCGCGAGGCCGCGCCGGTGATGGACGAATGCGCTGATGGAGGCACGGACTTGTGTCATACGCAGAGTCTCCGGCCACCACCGCTCGCCCCGCTTGAGTACGCGTACTTACCCACATGGGCGATCGACTTCGGCAGCCGACGGGTGTCCCGTGCCGCGAGGAAACACGTGCCCCCGTGCACGGGGCCGGATTCGCTCAGAACTCGTCGCCCGCGACAGCGCCGGGCTCCACCTCGCCTCACTCATCCTCTGGCTCCGCGAGCCCCGCCAGGATCATTTGCCAGACAGGCCCAGACGCCGTTGCAGTACTAGCCTGGCCCGCATGGAGAAGTTCAACGGGGTGGAAGTCGTCGCGTTCCCGGATGCGGCGGCCTTCGAGGACTGGCTGGCCGAGCACCACACCCGCCGCGAGGGCGTGTGGGTCAAGGTTGCGAAGAAGGCGTCAGGGATCGCGTCGGTCACGGATGACGAACTGGTCGACGTGGGACTGTGCTGGGGCTGGATCTCCGGGCAGCGCCGGGGCTTGGACGACCGGCACTACCTGCAGAAGTACGGACCACGGCGACCGAGGAGCCTGTGGTCGCGGGTGAATGTCGAGAAGGTCGCGACGCTGGCGGCGGCAGGCCGGATGCGAGAGCCCGGCCTCGCCGAGGTCCAACGGGCCCAGGAGGACGGCCGCTGGGACCGCGCGTACGCATCGCAGGCGACAGCTGTCGTCCCGGACGACCTTGCTGCGGCGCTCGCCGCGGCCCCGGCGGCGCGTGCGGCCTTCGACGCGCTCGACCGGACCACTCGCTACCTCGTGATGCTCCCGCTGCTCCAGGCCACGACGCCGGAGACTCGGCAGACACGGCTGGAGCGGGCGGTACGAGACCTGACGGAGGGGCGGCAGGTGGGCGAAGGGTGACCGTCCCGCGGAACTCCTGGACCGGCGTCGGCACGGCGCACGCCTACGTCCGCTCCGTCGTGATGCTGCTCGCCAAGAAGGCGCCGGGGCTGCCCCGGGCTCCGCGCGAGGTGAAGGCGCGAGCGGAGTACGTGCTGGTCGACGGCGCTCTCGCGGAATGCGACCGGGTCGGTGACGCACGCGGCGACCACTCGGGAAAGCACCGTCCTCACCCTGAAGAGTCACCGCTGGAAATGCTCAATCAACCGGCCCTTGCTGTCGGCCGATGCCCGGAGAGGCGGGTTCCCACGGCTGGAACCACGGGTCGCGCCACGCCTCGGCCGCGGCGAGCAGCGGGTAGAGGGTTGCGCCGTCGATGCTCTCGCGGATGACGTCGGCGTGACCTCCGTGCCGTGCCGTCTCCTCGATCAGGTGGAGCAGGACCCAGCGGACCGACCATTCCCCAGCCTCTTCGGGAAACCATGGAAGTCCTTGCGGCACCGGAACGGCCTGCCCGAGATCCGGGATGCCGGCGATCACCGCGTCAGTCCGCTCGGCCGCCTCGTCGTACGCGGCCAGGGCCCCGGCCAGGCTCTCGTCCGGGGCGAGCCGGAATTCGCCGGCGTCCGACTCGTCCGGCTTCCGCCGCGCGCCACACTGCTGTTGAAGGATGAGGTCGGTCCAGAAGTGTTCGCACCGTGCGGCGTGCTTGATCAGCCCGCCGATGTTCAGCTCGCCGGCGGAGGCCGCACGGCGGGCCTGCTCGTCGGACAGACCGTAGGCGGTGACACGCAGCGCGCGCCGCTGGTGGGCAAGATAGGCGGTCAGCGCCGTGCGCTCATCGGCGACGGGCGGTGCGAATCCCGGCATGACTGGACCCTCTCGGGGTGAAAGCGCTTGGTGGCCGCCGGTCCGGAGGCCGGTGTCGGCATCGTGGTCGTGTTCGGTGATGGGCCGGTTCCGCGGGGGGCCGTGGGGTGTTCCGGTGACGATGCGGGGCGTGGACCGGATACCCGGGCGGGTGCTGTCCAGAGGTGTGCGCGGCAGCACTGCGTCGTGGGCGGGCGCCGGCGTTGGCCGGGCCCGCCCACACCACGGCAGGGGTCAGCTGCGCCAGGTGTCGTTCAGTTTGATCTTGCCGTCGGCGGGGACGGTCGCCGTACGGTTGGCGCCGCTCTCCCAGGTGACGTTGCCGGAGGCGTCCTTGCGGATGTACTTGTACGTGAAGGACGTGCCGGCGGGCAGCGTCACGTCGAGTTTCCACACCGGGTAAGCGGCCGGGTCGAGCTTGAGGGCTGCGGCCGGCGCCCAGGTGCCGAGGGCGGCCGTGCTGCCGACGACGTGGATGTTCTGGCCGGGGACGGTGGTGGCGGTGACCGCGAAGGAGGCGCCGGCCTCGGTCTGCTGCCCGTCGCCGGGCTTGCCCTCGGCCCTCGCGCCGACGTGGAGGGCGACGGCTTCGTTGCCCGCGATCGTGGCGGTGAACTTTCCGTCGGATCCGACGGTGTAGGTGGTGCCGGTGCAGCCGCCGTTCGTGGTCGGGTCGCCGTGCTGGACGTCGCAGTAGGTGCCGGCCGGGAGCGAGGTCTGGAAGGTCCGGGTGAGGGAGTCGCCCTCGTGGTTGACGGCGAGGAACGCTTTGCTGCCGCGACCGAAGGCGATGGCGTTGTTGCCGTTGTCCCACCAGTTGGTGATGCCGGTGCCCTCCGAGGCGTTGCGGAACGCCACCATGTTGGCGATCTGCCGCCAGGCGTGCTGGCAGCTCCAGCCGTCGTTGTAACAGGCGTTGACGTTGTTGCCGGTGGGGGCACCGGAGTCCCGGTTGCTGAACTCGTACCCGGAGTGGACGGACGGCGTGCCGTAGGGGTGGGCGAGCATGAAGACGTTGGCGAGCGTGTAGTTCGCGCCGTCACGGTAGCTCAGGCTGGAGCCGTTGCGCTCGGTGTCGTGGTTGGCGACCATGGCACCGCTCTGCCCGGAGGGCATGTAGCCCCAGCCTTCGCCGAAGTTCTTGAGGTAGGACAGTTTTTCGTTGTTCAGGACCCGCTTGAGGTCGGTGGTGTAACGGAATTCCTGGACGTCGCCGGTGGCCAGGTACTCGTGGGGTGAAACCGTCTCACCCGCGCCGTGGATGGCCTCCTGCATCCAGTGGACACCCGGATCGGAGAGCTTGTCGCGGATGGCGGTGAGGTCGGCCGCAGCCATGTGCTTGACGGCGTCCATCCGGAAGCCGTCGGCGCCCAGCGACAGAAGGTCGTTGAGGTACCCGGCGATTCGGCCGCGGACGTGGTCGCTGCTGGTGTTGAGGTCGGAGAGCGAGGGCTGCCCGGTCTCACCGAGCTCGCACTCCTGCACGTTGTAGCGGTCCGTGTAGTTGCTGCCGATGGGGCGCCGGCAGCCGTGGAAGTCCCCGTCCGAGTAGGTGCCCGGATAGTTGTACTTGCTGTACCGCGTGCCGGCGGTCCCGGTGCCCGAGCCGGACGTCATGTGGTTCAGAACGGCGTCGACGACGACCTTCACGCCCGCGTCGTGACAGGTGTTCACCATGTTCCGGAAGGAGTTGCGGTCGCCGAGGGGCCCTTGGATCTTGTAGCTGACCGGCTGGTACGCGGTCCACCACGCGCTGCCCTGGATGCGCTCCTGGGGCGGAGAGACCTGTACGTAGCCGTACCCCTTGGGCCCGAGGGAGCGCGTGCACTCCCGGGCGATCGAGTCGAAGTTCCACTCGAACAGGACGGCGGTGACCTTCTTGTTCCCGTTGGCGGTCGGTGCCGCCGCCGCCGGCTGGGCGGGCGCGGCGAGGGCGGTGGCCAGACCGAGGACCAGAGCGGCGCCCGTCAGGGCTGCTGTCGTCCGTTTTTGAGCAGGTGCGATCGAGCTCATACGGCACTCCAAAGGTGGGGGGTGGGTGGATATGAGTCGTGCAGGTTACGACCCATATCCACCCGCAAAATATTGCTGTAACTTTCAGCAAGTGACAGCAAGTTAAGGTTTCCACCACACCGGGTCAAGACTTCCGTCACGACCTCTTCAGCCGTGTCGCCCACGTCCGCACGCTCGCCGCACACCACGGAGGGCCCTTCGGAAGATCTTCCTGAAATGCTCTGCACAATCTTGCCGACCGAGATCGCCGGCTGCTTGACTCGCGGGTGATCCGCAGTAGTTGTCAGCGCCCGCGCCTGGGAGGAACAGCGATGAGCAGCGAATACGACGTCCTCGTCCTAGGAGGGGCGGGCGTCGACACGATCGTGTACGTCCCCGAACTCCCGCTCCCGTACGCCGACAGCTACATGATCCGACCGGGCATCGAGACCCGCGCGGGGCAGGCCGGTGACTTCGTGGCGCTCGGCCTCAGCTCTCTGGGCCTGAGGACACACCACATCGACATGATCGGCGACGACCCGTCCGGTGACCTGGTCCGCGCCTTCCACCGCGCTCGGGGTATCGGCTTCACCGAAGTGCCTCTGCCCGGCGGCACGAAGCGCGCCGTCAACCTCGTCGCCCCGGACGGCCGCAGGCTCTCGCTCTACGACGACAGCCGCTCCCATGACTCCGACCGGCTCCCCGAGGACCTGGTCCGCAAGCTGGCGGTGGCCAGCCGCCACGCGCACGTCTCCATCACCTACCCGTGCGCCTTCGCCCTGCCCCTCCTGCGCGAGGCGGGCCTCACCATCTCCACGGACCTGCACAACTGGGACGGCGAAAACCCGTACCACGAGGCCTTCGCCTACGGCGCCGACGTCGTCTTCGTCTCCACCACCGCGCTGACGGACACCGAGCGGACCATGCGCCGGATCCTGGAGCGGGGCAGGGCCGAGGTCGTCGTCGCCACCGCCGGAGCCGAAGGCTCCTACCTGCTCACCGCCGCCGGTGACCTCGTCCACGTCCCCGCCGTCACCCCGCGCGAGCCGGTCGTGGACTCCAACGGCGCGGGCGACGCCTACGCCTCCGGCTTCCTCTTCGGCCGCCTCGCCGGCGAGAGGCCCGAGCGGTGCGCTCTCTACGGCGCCGTCGCCGGAGCCTACGCCTGCACCGTACCGGCCACCGGGAGCGACGCCATCGACCGCGCCGCGCTGCTCGCCGAGGCCGCCGCGATCACCGGGTCCCGGACCGCCGCGACGGACGCCGGGTGACCACCGGCTCGTACGACATCGTGGTCCTGGGCAAAGGCTGGCCGGCTGCGTCCTCGCCTCCCGGCTCAGTGAGGACGGCGGGCGTTCCGTGTGCCTCGTCGAGGCGGGTGCCGACTACGGCCACGACCCCGGCGGCCGGCCCGCCAAGGTGGTCGAGCTGAACGCGGCCCTCGCGGAGAAGGAACGCGAGGGTGAGCTGTACGTCAGCCGTGTCCTTGTCCGGGCGGCGGGCGAGCATGCCAGGTGGCAAAACCGTGAGACGGAGCGGAAGTCCGGTGCCTGGTCGGCGGCGAGGAACCGGAACGCGATGTCGTCGGCGCACTTGCGCTCGATCGCCCGTGAGGAGCGGGCGCCGGTGATGTAGCCGTAGACCAGCGGACGCGGCACCGACCTGTCCGGACAACACGTCTGGACCCCCTGCTCAGCCTTCCCCTCTCGGTACGAGGCGCAGGTGTGCCGGTGCGCTGGGCGGTGTTCCGAACGGGCGGACCGGAAGGGGCGGTTGGAAGCCCGTCGCCGGACCGCCGACCGGCCATCACGCGGCACGTCGGCGATCGGGCTCGGCGCTCCCTGCCACAGCTCGGCACACCGGGGGCATGCCACCGTGCTTGACCGACGGCTGTGGGCGGATGGGACCGCCCGCTTCGCCTCCGCGAAACGGGCGACTCCGGGCAAGGCTCAGTACAGCTTGTTGACAGCCGTAACAGTGGTCGCCTTGAAGTCCGCGACCTGCGCGTGTGCGAAGGTACCCATCTGGGCCCACCGGACATACGTCACAGTCCTGCCGTCCCGGCCCACCGAGAACAGGCTGACGTCGGAGGATCCCCAGTCGGACACGGTGTGCAGACCGTGGACGGTGGCGCCCTCCTCGACACGGATCTTGCCGTAGTTCTTCTGGGTCGCTGTGAGGTCGGGGTTCTCCGCCATGAGCCGCTCGGCACAGTCGGCGATCTTCCGGCGCAGCAGGCCGGCGAACGCCTCGGCCCGCTGCTCGTCGCGCTCGACCACGGTGACCTGCGACCCATTGGTGTCGTACTCGGTCCAGTACTCGCGGTGGCTGGAGATGGACGGCAGCGCCTCTCCCACGCAGACCGGGGGGTGCTCGGGCTGTCCTGCGGTGACCGGGCCGGCGTACCAGGGCGAGGTCGGGTGGGGCGGCATCTCGGCCGGCTCCAGGAACCGGGGAGAGCCGGCCGCCGTCGCGGGGGCGGCGGCCAGGGTGACCGCGGTCCCGGCGGCCAGTGCGGCCAGCACGAGTCGGGTACCGCGTGTGCGAACGTTCATGATTCCCCCATGCGTTGGTGTCGAGACGACCGGATGCGGAGGACGGGACCCAGTTGGGCGGCCCGCCGGAACGCTTCTGGTCATTACAGCTTGTACGACCCGTTACGGGGTCCTTTCGTTGCCCTGCGCCCTTGCTACAGCTACGTCACGAATGTCACCGAACGGCAACACCCCACACCGCTCGACCGGTCGATGTCCGTCGCTCCCGGGCTCGGCTTCCCGTCCCGGGAACAGCTTCGGCAGTGTCTTCGGGTCGCGGCCAGGGTCGCTGCACGAAGTCAGCTGCCGGCCGGGCCTTGGGCCAAGGCCCGGCCGGCAGCTGAACCACGCTCTGCACACCATCACGCTCATCCGCATGTGGCCGGGCCCCGCCACGACGGCATACGCCGCTCGCAGGACCGGCGAGGGAAAGACCTCCTGTAACGCACAACGCTGCCCGGAGCGAGCCGTCCGCCGTCAGCTGTTCGAGATCCTCGAACGCTCGAATCAAAATCACGATCGGCAACACGACGATCTCCTCCAGGCGACGTGACGCGATAGAGCAGCCTCGGGAGATTTCGCGATCAGGCCGGTGGGAACGGGATGTGCCGGGCGGCCCGTCCGCCCGGCACATCGTCGCGTGGCAGGTCAGTTACGGAAACCGTCACGGGTGGCATAGACGCCTGTGGGCGGCGTGGTCGTGGTGCGGTTGGGGCCGGTCTCCCACAAGACGGGGGTGTTGGCGGCCTTGATGATGTACTTGTACTCGACGCGGGTATTGGCGGGCAGGACGACGGTGGCCGACCAGGTGGGGTAGGAAGCCGAGGAGAGCGGTACCGCCTTGTCCGGGTTCCACGACCCGAGTTCGGGCCGATTGCCGGTGACGTAGATCTGCTGTCCCCACTGCGTGTACGCGGTGACGTTGAACGACGCCACGACAGAGCTCTCGTCGGCTCGCACAGCAGGTGCGGCGAGCGTGGGCGGAGCCGTGAACAGCCCGAAGAGTAAGGCGAACACGGCTGCGAGCCCCAGGCGCAGGGATGTCCGACGACGGCTGTGGTTCATGAGGGGGTCCTTCCGTATGACTGAAAGACGGTTGTCAGGCCCTTACGAGAGCCATCCTCCCGACCCACCCCCTCCTTGCGCAAAGGTTTGAATACTCTTTCAGTCATTGAGCCACGAGTCATACATCTTTGCAGTTCAAGTGGTTTTACGATGAATGAAAGTCCTGCAAGAAGCTGGTCAGAGACAACGCCGCAGTATGAGGCGAGTAGCCACGACATCACTTTGCGTAATAATGCGGGTGGTCTCGATTCGGCAGCGTGACCATGGGTGATCGCTTGCCGTCCCTCTCCCTGATCGACAACGTCTTGATTTGCACGGACCCCCTCGGGCAGGAGCGTTTTCGCTTCACCGATCGGCCCCCTGGTCATCGCGTGACGAGACCACGCGCGGCCGGGTCGCATGACGTCCCTCCGGTCTGACGAGGCGGCTACAGGGAGGCAGCCGCCTTTGCGCACCGCACGCGTATGGCCCCCGCGTACGGCTTCACACCGCCGAATGCCCTGCGAACTGGCATGTTCACGCAGGTTGTGGGTCGTGACCTCGTGAGCAACAGCAGTGGGCAGAAGATCATCGCCATTAAGGAATTGATCACTGGACGGTTGTCCTGAGCACGCGAAGTCCCCTTCGTGGCGCACTCAGGACGGTCGTGCTGCTTGGCGACCTGCTTGAACAGGTGCTCGGCGCGCGCGTATGGCAGCCGGCCGCGACCGGTGTGGGGCAGAAGCCGACGGCTACGGGTGTGCGGAAGTCATGTCACTGCGGTGGCCGGCCCTGACGCAGGGGCACTCTCTCAGTATGGCCACGACCTCGCGCAGCAACTGCTCATACTTCTTGGGAAGTTCGATTCCCGCGCGGTCCTCGGCCTCCCGGCCGGCGACCATCGGGTGGTCGCCGAGGACCACGATCACCACGTCCGCCTGGCCGATCCGGGCGGTGTGCACCGGGTCCTCGGAGCAGCCCTCCTCGTTACCGGCGCCGTCAAGGGCTGACCGGCAGCCCCGTCCGCACCCCGAACCACTGATGAAAGGCCCCATGGTGTCCGATCAGCCCGTCGTTCCGGGTTTCCACCCCGATCCCAGCATCTGCCGCGTGGGCGACGACTACTACCTCGTCTGCTCCAGCTTCGAGTACTTCCCCGGCATCCCGCTCTTCCACAGCCGTGACCTGCTGCACTGGACCCAGATCGGCAACGTCCTCGACCGGCCGGAACAGCTGCGTCTGCCCGTCGGCATGCCGTCCTCCGGGGGGATCTACGCACCGACGCTGCGCCACCACGACGGCCGCTTCTTCCTGATCGTCACCAACTGCTCCGAGGGCGGCGGCAATCTGCTGGTCACCACGACCGACCCGGCCGGCCCCTGGTCCGATCCCGTGTGGCTTCCCGGCGTCCCCGGCATCGACCCGGACCTGGCCTGGGACGAGGACGGCACCTGCTGGTGCACGTTCGCCGGGGTGGGGCAGGTCGCGATCGACCCGTACACAGGGCGCACGCTCGGTGCGGAGCGCAGGCTGTGGTCCGGGGCGCCGGGCGCCAAGGCCCCCGAAGCGCCGCACCTCTACCGCATCGGCGCGTACTGGTACCTGCTCATCGCGGAGGGCGGCACCGAGCGCGGGCACGGCGTCTCCATCGCCCGCGGGCCCGGCCCGAGCGGCCCCTTCGAGCCCTGCCCGCACAACCCTCTCCTCACCCACCGCGGCACGGACCACCCCGTGCAGAACACCGGTCACGGGGATCTGGTGCAGGCCGCGGACGGCTCGTGGTGGATGGTGTTCCTCGGCGTCCGGCCGCACGGCGGCACCCCGGGCTGGCACGTGATGGGCCGCGAGACGTTCCTCGCACCGGTCACCTGGACCGACGACGGCTGGCCCGTGGTCGGCGAGATCGTCTCCCCCGCCGGCACCGGCATCGCCGCCGGCGCACCGTTCCGCGACGACTTCGACCTCCCCGAGCTCCACCCGTCCTGGATCTCCGTACGCGACCGGTCCCCCGAGCACTGCACGACCAAGGACCACCCGGGCCGGCTGACTCTGCGGGCCCGCGGTACGTCCCTCGACGAGCCGGACGCCGTCTTCATCGGCCGCCGCCAACAGCACTTCGCCTGCCGGGCCGGCGCGTTGGTCGATGCGGCCCAGGGCGCCGGCGGTCTCGCCGTACGCCTCGACGAGCAGCACCACTACGCCATCGAAACGGACGGCACCCAGGTGCAGGTCGTCTCACGCGTCGGCTCGGTCCGCGCCACCGTGGCCACGCTGCCGGTGCCCGCGGGCCCGGTCGTCCTGTCCGTAAGGATCACACCGCCGCCCCAGCCGCACGACGCGCGCACCGGACCGGACGTCATCACCCTCGGCGTGGAGCAGCCGGACGGCACCTTCGCCGCACTCGCCACGCTCGACGGCCGCTATCTGTCGACCGAGGTGGCCGGCGGATTCACGGGCCGCGTCATCGGCCTGTACGCGGCCCGGGGCACCGTCCACGCCGACTGGTTCGTGTACGAACCGACCGTCTGAGCGATCCGGCGACGTGAGCGCGCCGTAACCCCCTGGATTTCCGCCTGTACGCACGTCCCGCAGGCGGGGCGCCCCCACACCATCCCGAAACCGGAAGGGACCCGAGGGACATGACCCACTCGTACCAAGCCGCGAGGCGACTCCCGAGTCGCACAACGAACATGCTGCTCACCCTGGTCGTCGCCGCCGGCCTGCTGCTCGACGCCGGGCTCCTCGATCAACAGACGTCAGTTCCTGGCCTCCGCACCCTGCGCGGCCACGGCGGCCGCTGGTGCCGTCGGGGCGGCGCCAAGGACGCACACGCCTGACCGGGACTCGGTCGACCAGCACCCGCCGGCCCCGGTGTGGTTCCAGGACGCGAAGTGCGGGATCCGCTTCCACTGGGGCGCCTTCAGCATCCCCGCCTGCAACGCCAACCGGCACCACGCCGTAGAGCCTCAGCGCGCTGTGGCCGGCGGAACCCGCTGCCGCCCACGTGGCGGCGCGCGCCCCGGAGGAAGGGCGACCACGCACTCAACGAAAGGGATACGCATGCAGAAAGATGGCACGCACAGGACTTTCAGCGCGTCGTGGCGGGGACGCGGAAGACACCCAGGGGTGCTGACTGTGGCGACCGCCTTGACGGCGGCTCTCCTGACCGGACTTGGCGCCGCCGGGACGGCGCGGGCGGCCACCGTGGAGACGAACGCGCGGGATGTGCCGGCCGACCGGCAGGGGCAGCCGGCCCGTGCGACAGGGGTGCTCGGACGGGTGCACACCGCGGGGCGGGTCAAGGACGCCGGAAACACCGTGCAGTACAGCTGGCCCGGTGTGTACTTCGAGGGCCGCGTCCGCGGCACCGGCGTGGGCATCGTGCTCAACGACTCGGCCGCCGATTACGACGTCCAGGTCGACGGGACCACCGTCGCCACACTCGTCACGCCCGGCGACACCACGCACTGGATCAACGGACTGCAGAACCGCGTGCACACGGTCCGGCTCGTCAAGCGCAACGACACCCCGGGGGACACCAGTACGTTCGGGGGCTTCCGGGCCGCGCCCGGCGGTGCCGTACTGAGCAGGCCGGCCGCCCGCAACCGTCAGATCGAGTTCATCGGCGACTCCCTCACCGTGGGCTACGGCAACCTCTCGACCTCCCGCGACTGCACCTCGGACCAGGTCAAGCGGACCACCAACACCGACGTGAGCTACGGCGCGCTCACCGCCCGACGACTGAACGCCGACTACCAGATCAATGGCTATTCGGGCCTCGGCATGGTGCGCAACTACAACGGAGGCTCACCGGATGTCACGTACCGGACCTTCTACGACCGTGCCCTGCTGAACGTCTCCGGCGACGTCTGGCGGAACCCGGGCACCTGGCGTCCGCAGCTCGTGGTGGTCAACCTCGGCACCAACGACTTCTCGACCGCCGTCAACCCCGGTGAGCCGTGGACGCCCGACAGCCTCGCGGCCGCCTACCGCAGCGCCTACGGCGACTTCCTCCAGAAGCTGCGGACGCGTTACGGGGCCGGCACGACCATCGTGGCCGTCGGCGCCGGCCAGTTCGCCGACCAGGTCCAGCAGGTGGTCGAGGCGCGCGAGGACGCCGGCGACAGCAAGGTCCGCCACTGGGTCCTCGACAGCGCGGGCCTGGACTTCCTCGGCTGCCACTGGCACTACTCGGCCCACGACGACCGGGTCATCTCTGACCGTCTCACCTCGTTCATCTCCGGTCTGCCGATGGGCTGGTGACGGCACCGACCGCCCAGGAGCACCACAGGTCCGGCTACGGGACATCCGACTCCTGATGCGGTGCGGCTCGGCCCGGCGGCCGAGAGTGCCGACCCCCGCCACGCGTTGCCCGCGCTGTCGGTCCATCGGCAGCCTTGTGCCGTGCATGCTGCGCCCGGGTTCGAGAGGCGGAACTGGTACGCGGCCAGGTCGGCCGGGCCGTGCGGCGGACCGGGGCTGCCACCGGCCCGACCGGGGAAGACCGCGCCGGCATGAAGGAGGTCCCGGCCCGCTGTCCGGACTGGACACGGCCGCACCGGCTTCGCGCTCCACCTGCTCCGGGACCGCCGGGCGGGCTCGGCCTTCCGCCGAGCCCGCCACGCCGGCTCCACCGCGGAGCCGGACCCGTGTCACATCGTCAGCGCCGCAGTGTCAGCAGACCAGGACGGTAGGGCCACTGACCGTATTCCCCGCCGGAGTTGGGGTCGCGTCCCTGGTAGAGGAACTGCAGGTTGCAGGGGTCGACGGTAAAGGTCTGATCGGCGCCGGCGCGGATCAGTTCGCCATGGCTGATGTCGTTGGTCCAGGTGGCGCCGCTGTTGGCCTTGCCGGCGAAGGGGTTGCTCTCGGTCGCGGCCTGGGGCGTCCATGTGCCGTTCAGACTGGTGGCCGTGAACGAGCGGAAGTAGCGGCCCTGCGAGCCGATCGCCTCGACGAGCATGAGGTAGCGGTTCTGGCCCTGGAGCTTGTAGACCTGCGGGGCTTCGAACAGGTTGTTCGTCGTGTCGCTCATGATCGTTGTGTAGGTCGAGCCGAAACTGCCCGGGAAGTTCCCGATCGGCATGCTGGCCCGGTAGATCTTGCCGTTGTCACCGGCGAAGAACAGGTACATGTTCGTGCCGTCGGCGATGAGCGTCTGGTCGATGGGGCCTGTCGTGGAGCCGGTGATGCTTCCGGAGAAGAGCTCCTGCTCCGCTGACCAGCCGTTCGGGTTGGTGGGGTCGCTCGACGTCCGGTAGGAGAAGGCGGTCCTGCCCCACTGGTAGGCGAGCACCCAGATGTTCTTCGGCGCGAAGTAGAAGAGCGTGGGCGCGACGACGGAGTTCGACATCGCGTTCTGGCCGGCCGAGGCCATCTCCGGCCAGTTGGTGAACGGGGTGAAGTTCATCGAACCCCAGCCCGCTCCCGTTCCCGCGGCGCCGTGCGTGGTCGCGTAGACGAGGTGCTTGCCGTTGTAGGGGGCGACGGTGAAGTCCTTGAGCGAGGCCCAACCCTGCTTGGGCTGCGCCAGCGCGCCCGTCGACGACCAGCGGTACGTCGACGGAAGTTCGCACGTCGGGCTGGGGTTGCCGGCGCCGACCCGGACGAGCTGCCACTGCTGGTTGGTGCCGCCCCAGTCGTCGTACTGGACGATGTTCGCGTTGTCGGCGGTGGAACCGCCTTGTACTTCGAGGGCCTTGCCGCTGTGGCGCGCGATCAACCTCACGTGGCCGTCCGAGCTGTCGGCCAGCCGCCACTGCTGGTTGGTGCCGTTCAGGTCGGTCCACTGGACGATCGCGCCGCCGTTGGCGGTGGACTTGTTGTGGACGTCCAGCACCTTGCCGGAGTGGCGGGACTTGATGCGGTAGTAGCCGCCGCCGGAGTCGACGAACTGCCACTGCTGCTGGTTCTGATCGTTCCTGGTCCACTGGGTGATGCGGGCGCCGTCGCCGGTCGCCAGGTTGTGGACGTCCAGGGCCTTGCCGCTGTTGCGGTTGACCAGCACGTACGAGGCGTTGGGGTCGACGGTCGCCGCGGCGGCGGGTGGTGCACCGAGGAAAGTGGCCCCGAGCAGCAAGGAGGACAGGACCGCGAGTACGAGACTCAGGACCAGGGGTGGATGGCGAAACCGCATCAGAAGAGCTCCTTTGAGTGACGGAGGTGAGGTGACCCCGACGCACCGCGGAGCGGCCGCGTCGGGGAGGCGGGGACGGGATAGGGGTGAAGGAGGCCGCACATGCCGAAGAGCGGGTGCTCCGGGCGCTCCAGTCGTGACACTTCGCCGTGGCCGAGGTGGGTGAGGTCTCCGGCCTTCAGCCGTTCCAGCTGACGGCCGGTCTCGACGGCCGTGGCCAGGGGGCCGTCACGCCAGCGGATCCACCAGGCGTCCAGGAGCTCCCTCTTCAGGCGGTGGGCCGCGACGTGGAACTCCCGCAGCCCGCCTTCGCGCAAGGCCAGGAAACCTTCGAGTGCCAGGTCGCGGCGGCGGCGCGCCGCCGCGGCCTGGTCGCCGGTCAGGGCGGCCGCCGTCCGGTAGGCGTGGGGATCGGCCAGTACGGGAGCGGGGAAGGTGAAGACGGCGTCGCCCGCCTCGGGCAGTCCGCTGTTCTGCATGAGCACCACGAGGCGCAGGCCGCCGTCGTTGACGAGGCGGTGGATCGTGCCGGGGGTGAACCAGACGACGTCGCCGGGGTGCAGCGGGGTGTCGGCGAAGCCGGAGGCGGTGAGGGTCTGGACGCTGCCCGTGCCGCCGGTGACGACGTAGGCTTCGGAGCAGACGAGGTGCATGTGGGGGGTGCCGCCGCACAGCCCGTCGGCGGCCTCCCAGTCGTACACGGTCAGCCCGGAGATCCCCACGCCACCGGGGAGCGGGGTCACCACGGGTGTTCCGCGACATGGCGGGTCAGGCGCCCGGGGGTCCACGCGCCGTCGGCCACGACGATCCGGTAGCGGCGCGACAGGGTGTCGCCCGGGGCCAGCGGCAGTTCCTTGCCGAACGCCAGAGACGGGTTGACGGCGGGGATGGGCTCGCTGCGGACGAACCAGTGGCAGGGGGCGTCCGGATCGTCGAGGAACAGCAGCGTGGAGGAGCGGTCGACCTCGTCGTGCGTGCCGGTGAAGGCCAGCCAGTCGCCCTGCTCGCCCATCGCGGGGCCGATCACGTCGCCACCGGTGAAGTCGCGCGGGCCGCGCCAGAACAGACCGGAGTATCCGGCGAGCTCCCTGCCCTGAGTACCGGGGCTGCCGAACATCAGATCGGTGTCGTGGACGTTGGTCAGCGCGGTGGTGACGTCCAGGGTCCAGGAGTCGGCCTCGACGTCGCGTGCGGTCAGCGTGCGGCGCTCGTCGATCCAGTGCTCCCCCGCCATCGTGTGCCAGGCCAGGTCCTCGGTGATGACCGTGCGGCCGTGGCCCGTTTCGGCGGATACGGCGAGGCTGCGCATCGTGCCGAGGTTCGGCAGGTCCACGTAGCCCCGGCCACGCAGGTAGGTGCCGCCGCCCCAGAAGTTCTGCCCCGACACCCACGACGCCGTGATCTGGAGGCCCTTGTGCCAGCGGTGGTCGTGCGGCCGGTACCCCGTGACCACGTCGCCGGCGAGCGTGCGCACCGGATGCAGATAGGGCTTCGGCGCCTCGAAGGGGTCCATGACCGGCCGGTGCACGTACCGGAAGAGGTCGACGCCGCGAGCTCGGACGATCAGCGAGTCCTCGTTCTCGAGGAGTTCGAACGTCATCGGAACACCTCCGGGCGCCCTCCGTTGAGCGAGCCGTAGAACGGGTCGGCCGCGTCGATCTCCCCGCGCCGGACCGGCAGGCCGGTGATCGCGGCCTTGTACAAGGCGGTCACCAGTTCCATGGTGGACCTGCCGAGGTCGGGCCGGATCCCCGCCTCGTAGCCGTCCAGGAAGGCCGCGAGCTGGGCGGTGTGCGAGCTGGGCAGGTTGTCCGGCGGGTCCCACTTCACGCCGGACGAGCTGGGAGTGAACGTCCAGTCCGCGTTGGAGTAGCCGTACAGATGCCGCAGTTCGACCGTGGCGTCGGTGAGATCGAACCGCAGGTAGCTCTCCTCGCGTGGGGAAAGGACACTGTTGACGACCGTCGCGATGGCTCCGCTCCCGAAGCGGACCAGGGCCGCGGACACGTCCTCGGTCTGGACGTCGCGCTCCAGGCAGCCGGCCATCGCGCGTACCTCGGCCCATTCGCCGAGCACCGCGAGCATCAGGTCCATCTGGTGGATGCCGTGGCCCAGCGTCGGGCCACCGCCCTCGCTCTCCCATGTGCCGCGCCACGGCACGTCGTAGTAGGCGTCGTCGCGGTACCACGCCGTGACACACTGCGCGACCAGCGGACGGCCCAGCGTCCCCGCCGCGATCCGGTCACGCAGGTACCGAACCCCCGTGCCGTACCTGTGCTGGAACACCGCGCCCGCGACGGCGGGCCCCTCGGCCGCATGGATCCGGTCGAGCTCGGCCAGCGACAGCGCCACCGGCTTCTCACACCACACCCACGCCCCCGACTCCAGACAGGCCACGGCCTGGTCGGCGTGCAGGAACGGAGGCGTGCACAGGTGGACGAGGTCCGGCCTCTGCTCCTCGAGCATCGTGTGCAGGTCGGTGTAGACCGCGGGGATCCCGTGTTCGGCCGCGAACGCCTCGGCGCGCGCGGCGTCCACGTCGACGGCTGCCACGATCATGGTCCGGTGCGCCTGCGCCCGGAGAGCGGGAACGTGGCAGATGCCCGCGATCCCGCCCGTTCCGACGATCGCCGTTCTGATCATCCGCCCAGCACCTCCTTGATCGAGTAATAGGCGGGCTTGGGCAGCAGGTTCTCGTCGTAGGGCAGCGCCGCGCCCTCACCGGGGAAGACGGAGGGGATCCACGAGTACTTGTCCGTGTAGTCCCAGATGGTGATGCCGACGCATTTCTTGACTGCCAGGCAGGCCTTGACGTAGTCGGCGTACCAGGTGGCCTGGGTGGCGAGCATCGAAGGGGTCGCGGGGAGGTTCATCCGGATGTCGAGCTCGGTGACCGCGACCTCGACCCCGAGGTCGGCGAAGCGCTGCATGTTCTGCCGGACGTCGGCGGGGAAGCCGTACTGGAGCGCAAGATGGCCCTGGATGCCGAAGCCCTCCACCGGGACGCCGTCGGCCTTCAGCTGCTTGATCAGGCGGTAGTAGGCGTCGCTCTTGGGACCGATCCCGTCGACGTTGTAGTCGTTGAGGTACAGCTTGGCCTTCCGGTCGGCCTCGTGGGCCCAGCGCAGGGCGTCGGCGATGTAGCCGGGGCCGAGCGTCTTGTAGAAGAGCGACTCGCGGTAGGTGCCGTCCTCGTTGAAGGCCTCGTTGACGACGTCCCAGTGGATCACCTGGCCCTTGTAGTGCCGGACCACCGTCTGTATGTGCTTCTTGAGGACGGCGCGCAGCTCGTCGGCGGTCCAGGTGCGCTCGGTGAGCCAGGCGGGGAGCTGGCTGTGCCAGACGAGGGTGTGGCCGCGGACCTTCTGGTGGTGGGCCTTGGCGAACGCGACGACCTCGTCGGCGGCGGTGAAGTCGAAGACGCCGCGCTCGGGCTCGGTGGCGTACCACTTCATGGCGTTGCCGGGGGTGGTCTGCCCGAATTCGCTGCCGAGGAGCTTCAGATAGGCGGCGTCGGTGAACTCGGGGTTGTCGGTGGCGGAGCCGAAGTACTTGTGGTGCTTCTTGGCCAGTTCGCCGAGCGTCCTGGGGCGGGGCTCGGCGGTTGCGGGCGCGGCGGCGAGTCCGGCCGTGAGGCAGATGGCGGCGGACAGAGCGGTGAGAATCCGGGACACGGACATGACGGGCTGCTCCTCGGGTGCTGGGCGGTTCAGTCGAGGACGATCGTGGTCAGTGCGCGCGGGGCGAGTTTCGCCGTGAGGGTCGTGCCGTGCGTGGAGACGATGTCGGCCGGGGTGATCGAGCGGGTCTCGTCGGTGACGTAGCCGTCAGGGTGCCGGTCGCGTCCGCCGCGAAGAGAGAACTCGGCGGACTTCCCGGTGGTCGCGGTGTTGAGGATCTCGATCACGCGGCTGCCGTCGGTGTTGCGGAAAGCCGTGATCTGCAGTGCCGGGTCGGCGTTCGTGGCCGGCACGCGGACGGCGCCGGGGCGGATGAACCGGCTGAAGGCGGCCAGCGCCCAGTACCGCTTGGACACCCGGTAGTCGTCACCGGGGTTGGCGAGCTGGATGAGCCCCCGGGTCGCGCCGAGGGACGCGCCGGTCCAGTAGACGTAGGCATTGGCGTTGCCGACGGTCAGGGTGTTCTGGATGTCGGCCGCGACGGCGAGACCGTCGTAGCCGCTGCCGTCGTCCCAGTTCTCGTTCCAGGTGGAACCGTCCGGCGACCATTCCGACATCCACACACGCTTGTCGGTCGGCTGCGGGACCTCGGTCGGACCGCTGTAGCGGTGGCCGGTGATGGTCCGCACGGCCTTGTCGGCCGCCGGGTCCGCCTCGATGGCCTCGGTGAAGGCGACCTGCCGGTCCCAGCCCGCGGCGTCGCAGCAGACCACCCCGGTCCTCAGTCCGGACGCGCGAACGGTCGGCCCGAGCACCTTGAGGAAGTCGACAGCCTGCTGCGGGGTGAACCGCATCGAGGCGTAGGTCGCCGTCCAGTCGGGTTCGTTGGTGAACCCCAGGTCGGTGATCCTGATGCCTTCCTGCCGGTAGAACTTCGCGTACTGGACGAGGTAGTTCGCGTAGGCCTGACGCCATTCGGGCCGCAGTTCGCCGCCGTCGTTCTCGCTGCCGTTGGTCTTCATGAAGGCCGGGGCGCTCCAGGCGTCGGCGAAGAACCGTTTGACGCCGTAGGCCTTGGCCTCCTTGGCGAGCCAGACCTGGCCGCCGTCCCAGCCGTCCCAGACGTACTTCGGCGTGCCGTCCGGCCCGCCGGGGTCGGCCGGCAGGATCGTCGGCATGTGGTCGTAGACCCTGTCGGTCGACGACCCGATGCCCAGGCGCAGGATCGAAAGGCCCGCGCCCTTGTCCTTGCTGAGCAACAGGTCGAGCACCTCGCGCTGCTTGGCCGGGCTGAGGCCGCGCGCGCCGTGCAGCAGGTCGGCCCGCTGGAAGGCCATCGAGAAGCCGAATCCGTCGATGGGCTGGAGTTCGGCGCGGAAGTCGACGGCGGGCCGGGCGGGGGCGGCGGGTTGTGCGGGGTCGGCAGCGGCCTGCGATGTGAGCGCTAACATTAAAGCGGCTGTCAGTGCGGTCAGACGTTTCACAAGGTCTCCTCGGGGGTGGAGGTCACACGGGACGGGTCAGCCCTTGGTGGCGCCCGCGGTGAGGCCGCCGATCAGCTGGCGCTCGGCGACGGCGTAGAAGGCGAGGGCGGGGACCATGGCGAGCACGATGTAGGCGAGGACGAGCGCGTAGTCGGTCGAGTACTGACCCTGGAACTGCTGGACGCCGACGGGGATCGTCTGCCATTTCGGGTCGTTGAACACCAGCAGCGGCAGGAAGAAGTTGTTCCAGCTCGCGACGATCGCCAGCACCGAGACCGTGCCGAGCGCCGGCCGTGCCATCGGCAGCAGGATCTTCCAGAAGAAGCGGAACTTGCCGCAGCCGTCCATGATGGCCGCCTCCTCGACCTCCGCCGGGATGGTCCGGAAGAAGCCGCGCAGAATGATGATCGTCATGGGGAGCCCGAAGGCGGCCTGCGGGAGGATCACTCCGAGCGGGTTGTCGAGCAGGTCGAAGTTGCGCAGCAGCAGGAACAGCGGCAGGACGGCCACCGCGAACGGGAACATCAGCCCGATCGTGAACAGCGTGTAGAACAGCTCCCTGCCGCGGAAGGCGTAGCGGGCCAGCACGAACGCCGCCATCGCGGAGGCCGCCACCGTGCAGCATGTCGTGCCGATCGCGATGCCCGCGCTGTTGGCGATCTGCCGCCAGAACATTCCGTCGCCGAGAATGCCGGTGTAGTTGCCGGTCTTCCAGTGCTCCGGCAGCCCGAACGGATTGGTCGTCAGCTCGCCGGTGCTCTTGAACCCGGAGATCACCGCGTAGATCAGCGGCACGACGACGAACGCGGCGATCAGCCATACCACGGCGTGCAGCGACAGGCCGCGTGCCGTCCTGCGGGCGTTCATCGGCCGCCTCCCGTGGTGACGGCCCCGCTCAGGTCACGGCGGAGCACGTAACGCTGGTAGAAGAGGGAGAAGACCAGACTGATCATGAACAGCACCACGCTGATCGCACTGGCGTAGCCGACCTGGTAGCGCTTGAACCCGAACTGGAACATCGAGATCGCCATCGTCTCGGAGGAGTGGTTGGGCCCGCCCGCGGTCATGACCCAGACGAGGTCGAAGAGCTGGATGGCCCCGATGACCGAAAGGAAGACGCTGATCCGGATCGTCGGGCCGAGCAGCGGCAGCGTCACGTACCGGAAGCGCTGCCAGGCGCCGGCGCCGTCGATGGAGGCGGCGTCGAGGATCTCGCGCGGGATGCTCTGCAGCCCGGCGAGGAGGAGCATCATGTGGAAGCCGAAGTACTTCCAGGTCATGACCACGAACAGGGTCGGCATGACCGTCGAGGGATCGGCGAGCCACTTGCCCTGCAGCCCCTCCAGGCCGAGGGCACCGGCGAGATGGTCGGCCATGCCGTCGCCGGGAAGGAAGATCATGGTGAAGAGGACCGCCGTGACCACCTCGGACAGGATGTACGGCGCGAAGAACAGCATGCGGTAGACGGCCCGGCCGCGCAGCTTCTGGTTGAGCAGGACCGCGGTGAACAGCGCGAAGGGCAACTGCACCGTGATCGACAGGACGATCAGGTACAGCCCGCGTCCCATGTCGCCGAGGAAGACCTGATCGGCGAACAGCCTGGTGTAGTTCTCGAAGCCGACGAAGTCGTCCATGGGGCCGATTCCGCCCCACTTGAAGAAGCTGGTGTGGACGGCGACGGCGATCGGGGCGAGGACGAAGACGAGGAAGAGGACCAGAGCCGGGACGAGGAACCAGGCGATCGACGCCCAGCTTCCCAGCTCGCGCGGGAGCGACCGGGCCGGGGCGTGCGAGTGCACGGGTACGGCGCCCTCCGTCCGCTCCCCGGTCGGGCCCTCGGCCGGGTCCTTGGCCGGGGCAGCCACGGAGCTAGGCACCCTTCGCAGCCTCGGTGATCGACCGGGTGACCTGCTCGGGCGTCTTCTTGCCCGCGATGAGGTCGGCGACACTGTCGTTGACCTCCTGGCCGACCGCCGGCGGGTAGGCCTGGTCGAGGAAGAGCTGGAAGCCCGTCGCCTTGACCAGGCTGTCGGCCACCACCTTCTTGTTGGCGTCGGTGAGCTGGCGCTCCGCGCCCTTGACCACCGGCAGGTAGCCGTTGGAGGCCAGCAGCTTGGACTCGTTCTCCAGAACGAGGAACTTCAGGAAGTCCAGCGCTTCCTTCGGGGCACCCTTGCGCAGCGCGAAACCGCCGCCGCCGCCGAACACCTCGGTGGCCCGGCCGACTCCGCCGTCGACCGTCGGGAAGGGGAAGAAGCCCAGGTCCGCTCCGAGGTCGGCGCCCGCGTCCTGCTGCACCGACGGCGCCCACTGCCCCATCAGCTCCATGGCGGCCTTGCCGTTGCCCATGGTCGCGGCCTGGCCGCCCGGGGTGGCGTAGCCGGCGCCGAGGAAGGCCGTCTGGAACGGCTGGAGGTCGACCAGCTCCTTGAGGTGGGTACCGGCCTGGACGAACCCGGCGCCGGTGAAGTCCTTGGTGGTAGCGGCCTGTTGGAGCGCGGGGAGGCCCGCGACGCGCATCGCGAGGTAGGCCCAGTAGTAGTGACCTGGCCATTTCTCCTTGCCCGCGAGGGCGATCGGAGTGACGCCCGCCGCCTTGAGTTTCTTGACGTCTTCGAGGAAATCGGCCCAGGTGGCCGGCGGCGCGGTGATCCCGGCCTTGGCGAAGAGCTTCTTGTTGTACCAGAAACCGACCATGCCGATGTCGTAGGGCACCCCGTAGGTCCGGCCCTCGATCTGATAGGCCTGCAGCGACACCGGGGTGAGGTCGGACGACCAGCCGAACGCGTCGGTGAGGTCCTCGACCAGCCCCGCGTCGACCTGCTGCTGCAGCACGCCGCCGCCCCAGGTCTGGAAGACGTCGGGGAGCTTGCCGGAAGAGGTGGTGGCGGTCAGCTTGGACTTGAACGCCTCGTTCTCCAACGAGGTCGTCTCGATCCTGATGTTCGGGTGAGCGGCCGTGAACGCCGAGGAGATCTGCGGGAAGAGGGACTTGCCCGGTTCCGTCGTGGCGATGTTCCACCAGGCGAAGGTCACCTTGCCGTCGGCCGCCGGCTTGCCGCCGGAGTCGTCACCGCCGCAGGCCGCGGTCAGCGAGACGGACAGGGCGGTCAGGCCCGAGAGCGCCAGGAAGCGTCGTCGACTCGGGGGGGTGCTGGCCATGGGACCTCCGGGGTGGGAAATGCCGACTCGAGCTCGAAAATATTTCGTAACACTCTCGAATTCTGTGCTGCCACAAACTAGGAACGCGAGGCTTCTCGGTCAAGACCTGTCACCAATTTCCCTGAAAACAACAGCTCTTTTTGCTTGACAAGCAGGTCACGCCAACCGGAAACTCTTCGAAAAGTTTGCGGTACATGTCGCCGTCCCCAGGCGCCGCGCGGAGGAGTGAAGTTGAGCGAGCAGCGTCCGACCCTGGCCGTCATCGCCGCGGAGGCAGGGGTCTCCCAGGCCACCGTGTCCAAGGTGGTCAACGGCCGCTCCGATGTCGCGTCCTCGACACGCGAACGGATCGAGACCCTGCTGCGATCCCACAACTACCTCCAGCCCGGCCGGCAGGGCAGGGCCCGCAGGTCGGGCCTGGTCGACTTGATCATCGGCGGTCTGGACAGCGCGTGGGCGGTGGAGATACTGCGCGGCGTCGAGGCCGAGTGCGCCCAGCGGAGCGTCGGCACCGTCGTGTCGCTCGTCCCGCCGGGCGAGGCCACGCCGTCGAGCTGGGCCGCACTGCCGGTCCTGCACCACAGCGACGGCGTCATCCTCGTCACCGCCTCGGTCACCCAGGCCCAGCGCGCCCAGGTCGAACGGGCCGGGGTGGCGCTGGTCGTCATCGACCCGATCGACCTGCCGGGCAACGGTGTGCCGAGCATCGGCGCGACCAACTGGGCGGGCGGCCTCGCTGCCACCGAGCACCTGCTGGAGCTGGGGCACCGCCGGATCGCCGCGATCGGCGGGCGCAAGGAGATGCTCTGCAGCCAGGCCCGCATCGACGGGTACCGGGCCGCGCTGGAGCGGGCCGGGATCGAGGTGGACCGCGATCTGATCCGGTTCGGTGACTTCCAGCACGAGGGCGGGTTCCAGCGCGCCCGGGAACTGCTCGCCCTCCCCGAGCCGCCGACCGCCGTCTTCGCCGGTAGCGACCAGCAGGCGATGGGCGTCTACGAAGCCGCCCGGCAGGCTGGGCTGAGCATCCCGCGGGACCTCAGCGTGGTCGGCTTCGACGACCTGCCGATGTGCGAATGGCTGTCACCTCCGCTGACGACGGTGCGTCAGCCGCTGGAGGAGATGGGCCGGCTCGCCGCCCGCACACTGTTCCAGCTTCTGGAGGACCAGCCCCTGGTCAGCCCCCGGATGGAGCTCTCGACCGAGCTCAAGGTCCGGCTCTCCTCCGCCCCGCCTCGTCCCTAGGAGAACCTCTTGACCGAGCCCTGGCGTGACCCCCTCCTGCCCGCGTCCGTGCGAGTCGCCGATCTGCTGAGACGGATGACGCTGGAGGAGAAGGCGGGGCAACTCGCCGGTTTCTGGGCGTTGCCCTCGAATCCGGGAGCACCTGTCGCGCCGATGGAAGACGATTCCGGCGAGTCCGCGCCCGGCCTCGACGACATCGTCGCCCACGGGCTCGGCCAGCTCACCCGGGTGTACGGAACCGCGCCGGTCACCGCGGAGGCCGGGATGGAGCGGCTCGCCTCACTCCAGCGGCAGGTGACCGGATCCGGCCGGTTCGGGATCCCGGCGGTCGCTCACGAGGAGTGCCTGACCGGGTTCATGACGTTCGGGGCCACGGTCTTCCCAGGGCCGCTCGCCTGGGGTGCGTCCTTCGATCCCGGGCTCGTGCGACAGATGGCCCTCGCCATCGGCACGGGGATGCGGCGGGTCGGCGTCCACCAAGGGCTGGCTCCAGTCCTCGACGTGGTCCGCGACTACCGGTGGGGAAGGACCGAGGAGTGCATCGGCGAGGATCCCTATCTCGTCGGAGCGATCGGCACCGCCTATGTGCAGGGCTTGGAAGGCGCCGGGATCGTGGCGACGCTCAAGCACTTCGCCGGGTACTCGGCCTCGCGCGGCGGCCGGAACATGGCCCCCGTCGCCTCGGGACCGCGCGAGTTCGCCGACGTGCTGGTCGAGCCCTTCGTACGGGCACTGCGCGAGGGGGGCGCCCGGTCGGTGATGAACAGCTACACCGACGTGGACGGTGTCCCGGTGGCCGCCGACGAACGGCTGCTGACCGAACTGCTCAGAGGTGAGCTCGGTTTCAGCGGTGTGGTCGTCGCCGACTACTACGCCGTCTCCTTCCTGGAGACCCGGCACGGCGTCACCGGATCGCGCGGCGCGGCCGGCGCGCTGGCGCTGACCGCCGGAATCGACGTCGAGCTGCCCACGGCCCGCTGCTACGGCGAGCCGCTGACCGAGCTCGTGCGGTCGGGAAGCGTACCCGAGGCGCTCATCGACCGGGCCGCGGAACGGGTCCTGCTGCAGAAGGCCGGGCTCGGCCTGCTCGACCCCGCCTGGGAACCCGTCAAGCCGGAGCCGGTCGAACTCGACCCGCCGGAGAACCGGGCACTGGCCAGGCTTCTGGCCGAACGGTCCACCGTGCTGCTCGCCAACGACGGCACCCTGCCGCTGCGGCCGTGCCGGGTCGCGGTCAGCGGGCCGTACGCCGACGACCCGCAGTCCTTCCTCGGCTGCTATTCCTTCCCCAACCACGTCGCGCTGCCCGGCGACCTCGGGCTTGAGATCCCGACGCTCGGCGAGGCGCTCACCACTGCCGGGTTCACGGTCACCGCGGACGATCCGGACGTGAACGTGGTGGTGCTCGGGGACCGGGCCGGCATGTTCGGCCGGGGCACCTCCGGAGAGGGCTGCGACGCCGAGACCCTCGACCTGCCCGGCGACCAGGCCGCACTCGCCTCCGCCGTCCTGGACTCCGGGGCGCCGACCGTCCTGGTCCTCGTCTCCGGACGGCCGTACGCGCTCGGCACGCTCGCCGAGCGCGCATCGGCCGTGGTGCAGGCCTTCTTCCCCGGCGAGGAGGGCGGGACGGCGCTCGCCCGGATCATCAGCGGGGCCGCGGAGCCGTCCGGGCGGCTGCCCGTCTCCATCCCCCGCCAGGTCGGCGGACAGCCCGGCACCTACCTGCACTCCAGGCTCGGCGGGCACACCGACTGGAGCTCGGTGGACCCGACCCCGCTGTTCCCTTTCGGACACGGGCTGAGCTGGACCAGCTTCACCTGCTCGGAGCTCTCGGTGGATCCCGTCGCCGCGACGGACGGAACCGTCTCCGTTGCGGTCACCGTACGCAACGTCGGCGAGGTGGCCGGGACCGAGGTGGCCCAGCTGTACCTCTCGGACCCTGAGGCGTCCGTCGTCCGGCCGCAGCGGTGGCTCGCCGGATTCTGCAGGGTCGAGCTGCAACCGGGCGCGGCCGCCCGGATCACCTTCTCCGTCCATGCCGACCGGACCTCCTTCACCGGGGTCGACCTGCGAAGAAGAGTGGAGCCCGGGGAGATCGGCGTGGCCGTCGGACGGTCCAGTGGCGATCTTCCGCTCCAGGGCTCCTTCACCCTGCACGGCCCCGTACGTCACCCGGCGGCCGACCGGGTGCTGTCCGTGCCGGTCGAGATCGTCCCGGTTCCATGACCACGTTGTCCGGTGATCCCGCGCTGCCCGGGTTCCGGCCCGGCCCGTCCGTCTGCCCGCGCCGAGTCCCGCGATCGCCACAGGCTGATCGCGGCGACACGCAGGAAGCCCTCCCTCTCCGCCCTGCCGGTCCGGGGAAGGCCGAGCGCCAGGGCTCGTTCAGGGTGGTCCCGTACGGCACCCGCCCGCCCAGGGCGCCGGCCACCAGGGCCTCGTACTCGCCGAAGCGTTCGGCGGTGTCCCGGGCGGGCCAGCCGCCACCAGGCGGCGAAGCAATCGGCGGGGGTGCGCCCGCCCTCGCCGACCGCTCCCCCGATCTGGTACGCCGAGGTGGCGCTGCCCCGCAGGAAGCCCGGGGAAAGCGGAGAGTCAGTCGGCGGCTTCCTGCTCACCGGCTCGCGGCGACGAGGCGACGAGGGCCTGGACTGATGGGGAGATGCGGGAGCGCTCGCCTGCTGACGGTGTGCCGGCTCGTGGAGCCTCCCAGCGGGAGAGGCGGAGGCGCTCGAAGAAGTGAGGGCGGCCTCCGGGCTCTGGAAGCGCTTCCAGGAGGTCACGCCGGGAAGTTTCTGCCGCACGAGAGGACGACGTCAAGACGTGGGGCGGCAATGGCCGGGAAACGCGTGGGAAGCGCGTCCGGTCCGACCGGGCCGGCCCTGACGGAAGCGCCCACCGATCAGGCCGACGCGGGCAGGCCGGGGGCGGACTCGCGCACGGTCAGGCGGGTCGGGAGGATCAGCGGGCTGGGGCGGTGTCCTTCGATGGCACTGACCAGCATTCTGGCCATCTCCTGCCCCAGCGCCCGTACCGGCTGATGGACCGTGGTCAGCGGCGGGCTGGTGTGCCGGGCGCTCGCCAGGTCATTGAAGCCGATCACCGCGACGTCCTCGGGCACCCGGAGCCCTCGTTCCCGCAAGGTGCGCAGAGCGCCGATGGCCATCGCGTCGGAGGCCGCGAACACCGCGTCGGCACCGGGGTGCGCCCGGAGGAGACGCTCCATCGCCTCGGCGCCGCCGTCCTCGGTGAACTGCCCGGGCTCGACCCCGAGCAGCGGCAGGCCGGACAACGTCAGTCCCTCGGTGAACCCCTGCTCCCGCGCGACGGCGGCCCTGGCGTCCACCTGTCCGGTGATCATGACAGGCCGTCGGCGGCCGGTGCGCGCGAAGTGCTCGGCGGCCAGGCGGGCACCGCCCCGGTTGTCGGCGTCCACGTACCACGTGGGCTCCCCGGTGAGCGGGAGTCCGCCGAAGACGACGGGGAGAGCGGCCTCCTCGCTCAGGCGTCCCAGCGGATCGTCGCCGCGCAGCGCCATCAACATGACGCCGTCGGCCCGGCGGGAGCGCAGCAACCGCTCGAACCGCTCCCGGCCGCGCGGGGTGTTGGCCAGCAGCAGGATCAGTTCCAGATCCGTCTGCTCCAGCGCCACGCTGACGCCGACGATGACCTCCGCGAAGAACGGGTCCGCGAACAGCCCCGGCTCGTCGCTGGAGACCGCCAGCACCACCGTTCCGACCCTGCGGGTCGCCAGGGCCTGCGCGGACGGATTGGGCACGAAATCCAGCTCGCGCACCGCCCGTTGGACCGCTTCCCGCTTGGCACGGCTGACGTGCGGGGCGTTGTTGATCACTCGGGAGGCCGCCGTGCGCGACACGCCGGCTCGTGCAGCCACCTCGTCGAGCGTCGGCATGCGCTTGGGTGACGGCTCCATGGAAAACTGCCCCTCAGGCTCACGCGGACGGCGAACAGGGGCCATGATTCCATGCACCGTCCCGATTTCGGACCTGCTCGCGGATGACGCTCTTGTCTCGATTTGGCAGCGCTTCCAACCTATCGAGCCACGCCGACCACCGCGGTGCTGCCGTGTTCAACCTCTTGACACACCTTTGCGACGGCCCCAATCATCCCATCAACGCGGTCCCACTCACGTCAAAACTGGAAGCGCTTCCACTTCCCCGCCCCCACCCATCGGAGGAAGAACCATGCGCAAGTCCGTCCGAGCTGCATCCGTCCTGCTGGCCGGTGTTCTCACCGCCGGTCTCGCCGTGATCAACGCCGGGACGGCGCACGCCGCCGACCCGACCGCCATGACCAGCGGCTTCTACACCGACCCCGACAACTCCGCCCTGCGGTGGGCCAACGCGAACCCCGGCGACGGCCGGGCCGCAGCGATCCGGACATCCATCGCCAACACCCCGGCAGCCCGTTGGTTCGGCAACTGGAGCGGCGACATCGGCGCGGCCGCCGGCGCCTACGTCGGCCGCGCGGACTCCTACGACAAGCTGCCGGTCCTGGTCGCGTACAACATCCCCAACCGGGACATCTGCGCCGGCCACTCCGGCGGCGGCGCCGGGAGCCGCGCCGCGTACGACACCTGGATCGCCGCCTTCGCCAGTGGCATCGGCAGCCGTCCGGCCGTCGTCGTCCTCGAACCCGACGCGCTCGGCCACGAGAGCTGCATGACGGCCGGCCAGATCGCCGAGCGCAACGCCATGCTGAAGAACGCGATCGCCCAGTTCAAGGCCAAAGCGCCCAACACCTGGGTCTACCTCGACGCCGGGAACCCCGGCTGGATCGGCGCCTCGACCATGGCGCAGCAGCTCGCCGCCGCCGGTGTCAGCGGGGCACACGGCTTCGCGCTGAACGTCTCCAACTACTTCACCACCGACCAGAACACCTCCTACGGCAAAGCGGTCAACTCCGCCCTGAGCTCCTACGGCTACACCAAGCCATTCGTCGTCGACACCAGCCGCAACGGCAACGGTTCCAACGGCGAGTGGTGCAACCCCGCCGGCCGCCGGATCGGTACGCCCAGCCAACGCGGCGGCGGTGCCGAGATGCTGCTGTGGATCAAGATCCCCGGTGAGTCCGACGGCAACTGCGGCGTCGGGGCCGGCTCCTCGGCCGGACAGTTCCTGCCGGAGGTCGCCTACAAGATGATCTACGGCTACTGACCCGTTCCCTCACCGAAGGCCGGGCCCTGGCGCCGGGCCGACCGCCACGCGGTCCGACGCCAGGGCCCGCGACACCGAGCACCCCCGCCGAAGGAACTCCGTGTGTATCCCCGTCCCGATCCGTCCCGGCCGCGAGCGCACTCACGCTGCTCCTCGGCGCCGGAGCCCCGGCCTCTGCCGAGGCGAGCTCCGCGCCGGCCTCCCCCGCGCTTCCCGCAAACACCCGCTTCTCCGTCGATCCCGGCAGCGACGCGGCCCACCAGGCCGTCACCGGCCTCCTCCACCGGCATTTCGAGGGCGTCAAGTCCATGGCGAAGCCGACCAGTTGGCCGGCTGCTGCCCGGCTGGTTCACCGACGGCAGCCCGAACCAGGTCGAATCCCGCGTACGCGACCTGGTACGCCGCGCCGAACGAACCCGGACGGTTCCCGTCCTGGTGGCCTGCGACATCCCGCTGCGCGACCGCTCTCCGTACGGCCTTACCGGCGCGATCACCACCGGACGCCTGTGGATCCGGACCGTCGGCCAGCCCGACGGCCGGTGGAACGCCGATCCCACCCCGGAGTTCCACACGGTCTTGCACTGACCGGGGTCCCCACCTCGCCGGACGTCGTTCCCGGCGAACAGTCGGGTACGGCAGCACGGGGCCCGTTCACGGACAGCTCAAGACGGCCCCGGGCATCGCAGGCGACCCGTGAACCACCGGAGGGGGCAGGGGGGCATCCTGCACTCCACCGGCGGTGGGGGCTTGGGCAAGGTCGCGGAGATGCAGCGGGCGAGCGCCGTGGGCTTCGGCAAGCCTGGCCCGGCGAGTGCCGTTACGCCGACGGCGGTCCCGGGGGCCGTCCATCCGTGCCGGCCGCGCACGGCTGCACGTGAAGACACGCTCCCTGCTTCAACGGGGGGGGCGCCCCGGGATGACGGATATCAGTGCCCCAGAGATGCGAAATGAAGAAAATACTCGTTCATGGCGGGAACTCCCCTCAGGAGCAGCCGTTCAGATCCAGCGCCCACTCGTTGGCGCTGATATCCGTGCCCGGCCCGGATTCCTCTCTGTTTGTCCGAAAGCGAATGTGAGGGACGGCCAGGAGCCAACACGAGACGGCAGGGGACGTCACGTGATCGTCTGGTTTTGCCTGAGCTTTCAAAGACACCTCGGCTCGGGCGATCCTCGTCGAAAGACTTTCGATGAGCCTTGCACAGCCGAAAGCCGCCACTGGACCGCATCGAGGGAATGATTCTCGAAATGCTTTCGAAACTCTTGACATGTTTCGGTGAGGTCTCCACGCTGAGTCCCGAGGCGGTGCCACCCGTCTGTGCGAGTGTCGGGTGCCGGCCTTGGATCGTTACGCCCTGCTGGTAAGCGCCCCTTGTCAATGGGCGCGGGCGTCCCTGACGCGGATTCGTTCTGCCGCGCTTTTACCCCTTCCGTGATTTCCTTCCTGGAGGCTCAGTCATGGGCTCAAATGCCATTCCCCCACCCACCGTCCGCCGGAAGGCCGGCCGTCTGTTAACGGCCCTGGTCGTCGGCGTCCTCGGTTCGGCCGCCGCGCTGGTGGCGCCGCAGACCTCACACGCCGCCGAGAGCACGCTCGGCAGCGCGGCGGCGCAGAGCGGCCGCTACTTCGGGACCGCCATCGCCTCGGGCCGGCTCAACGACTCGGCGTACACGACGATCGCGGGCCGCGAGTTCAACTCGGTGACGGCCGAGAACGAGATGAAGATCGACGCCACCGAACCCCAGCAGGGCCAGTTCAACTTCACCGCCGGTGACCGCGTCTACAACTGGGCGGTGCAGAACGGCAAGCAGGTGCGCGGCCACACCCTGGCCTGGCACTCCCAGCAGCCCGGCTGGATGCAGAACCTCAGCGGCAGCGCGCTGCGCCAGGCGATGACCAACCACATCAACGGCGTGATGGGCCACTACAAGGGCAAGATCACCCAGTGGGACGTCGTGAACGAGGCCTTCGCCGACGGCACCTCGGGAGCCCGGCGCGACTCCAACCTGCAGCGCTCCGGCAACGACTGGATCGAGGTCGCCTTCCGTACCGCGCGCGCCGCCGACCCGGCCGCCAAGCTCTGCTACAACGACTACAACGTCGAGAACTGGACCTGGGCCAAGACCCAGGCCATGTACGCCATGGTCCGGGACTTCAAGCAGCGCGGCGTGCCGATCGACTGCGTCGGCTTCCAGTCGCACTTCAACAGCGACAGCCCCTACAACAGCAACTTCCGCACCACCCTGCAGAGCTTCGCCGCCCTCGGCGTCGACGTGGCCATCACCGAACTCGACATCCAGGGCGCCTCGGCCACGACCTACGCCAACGTGACCAACGACTGCCTGGCCGTCCCGCGCTGCCTCGGCATCACCGTCTGGGGTGTGCGCGACACCGACTCCTGGCGACCGGAGCACTCGCCGCTGCTGTTCAACGGCGACGGCAGCGAGAAGCCCGCCTACACCGCCGTCCTCAACGCACTCAACGCCACCTCCCCCACCCCCTCGCCCGGTTCCGGACAGATCAAGGGCGTCGGTTCGGGCCGCTGCCTGGACGTGCCCGGCAGCAGTACCACCGACGGCACCCAGGTCAACCTGTGGGACTGCAACAACCGCACCAACCAGCAGTGGGCCTACACCGCCGCAGGCGAGCTCAGGGTCTACGGCAACAAGTGCCTGGACGCCGCCGGCACCGGCAACGGCACCAAGGTCCAGATCTACAGCTGCTGGGGCGGCGACAACCAGAAATGGCGCCTCAACTCCGACGGATCCATCGTCGGCGTCCAGTCAGGCCTCTGCCTCGACGCCGCCGCCAACGGCACCGCCAACGGCACCCTGATCCAGCTCTACTCCTGCTCGAACGGCAGCAACCAACGCTGGACCCGCACCTGACCTGCCACGGCGAAAAGGTGAAGCGATGAAGACCTACGGTGCGGCTTCCCCCGCCCCTCCACAAAGACATCGTTGGTGGTCCCGGATCGCCGCCGTGGTGGCGGCGACCCTCGCGACCGGCATGCTCGTCGCGGTGAATCCGACGCCCGCCGAGGCGGCGACGGTGGACCCCAACGCCTCGTACGTCCTGGTCAATCGCCACAGCGGCAAGGCGCTGGACGTCCCTGGCGCGTCCACCGCCGACGGCGCGCGAGTCAGCCAGTGGACGCGCAACGACGGAGCCAACCAGCAGTGGCAGTTCGTGGACTCCGGCGGCGGCTTCTACCGGCTCAAGGCCCGGCATTCGGGCAAGGTTCTCGACGTGGCCGACGCCTCGACCGCCGACGGTGCCGCGATCGCGCAGTGGGCCGATGCCAACGGGGCCAACCAGCAGTTCCGCCTGGCCGACTCCGACGCGGGCCACGTCCGTCTGGTCAACCGCAACAGCGGCAAGGCGGTGGAGGTGCAGGGCGCCTCCACCGCCGACGGCGCCCACGTCGTCCAGTACACCGACTGGGGCGGCGCCAACCAGCAATGGCAGATGGTCAAGCTGTCGTCCGGTGGCGGCGGCGGATGCGGCAGCGCCCCGACCCTGGCGAGCGGTACGCACACGATTCAGAGCAGCGGCAAGAGCCGCAGCTTCATCCTCAGGGTTCCCGCCAACTACAACAGCAGCCAGCCCTATCGGCTGATCTTCGCGTTCCACTGGAGAGGCGGAACCGCCGGTGACGTCGCCTCGGGCGGAACGAGCGGAACCGCCTGGTCCTACTACGGCCAGCAGGAACAGTCGAACAACAGCGCGATCCTCGTCGCCCCCCAGGGCCTCGGCAACGGCTGGGCCAATACGGGCGGCGAGGACGTCACCTTCGTCGACGACATGATCCGGCGAATCGAGGGCGGTCTCTGCGTCGACCCGGCACAGCGTTTCGCCACGGGCTTCAGCTGGGGCGGCGGTATGAGCTACGCACTCGCGTGCACCCGGGCGAACGTCTTCAGGGCTGTCGCGGTCATCTCCGGCGGCCAGATCAGCGGGTGCAGCGGTGGCACCCAGCCCACCGCCTACTTCGGAATCCACGGCATCAGCGACTCCGTCCTCACCATCGCGCAAGGACGGTCCCTGCGCGACAGATTCGTCAGCAACAACGGCTGCACCCCCCAGAGCCCGCGTGAGCCCGCTCCGGGCAGCCGGACGCACATCACCACCACCTACTCGGGCTGCCGTGCCGGGTACCCGGTCCAATGGGCCGCGTTCGACGGAGGCCACATACCCGGTCCGGTCGACGGCTCCCCCGCCGAGAGCGGCGTCGCGACCTGGACCAAGGGAGAGATCTGGAGGTTCTTCGCACAGTTCCAGTGACACGCCCGCACCAGGGAGTGGAGCCAGGATGGTCCTGGTTCCACTCCCCCGTCGTCGTCCAGGGCTCTGGCCTCCGCCTCCGTGCTGCCCTCGGCCGAGGCCACCGCGGAGCCGGAGCGGAGCAAGAGCGGTGCCCGCTCCGTCGGGGAGCGGGCCCCTGGGCCTCACCGGTGGTGATCAGCGGGCGGCGGGCGCGGGTGTTGCTTCCGGAGTGCTCCCGTACGCCGGGCCGGTCTTGTCCCCGCTCTCGGTCTGCTTGCCGCGGCCGAGGTGGTTCAGTACGGCAACGGTCTTTGCCGTGATGGCGGGACGGTGTGTGGTGGTGTCTCTCCACGTACGTTTGCAGTGGCTGTTGCGGGCTTGTTGTCGTCGTCTGCGGCGCCAGGCCACCCGCCGGAAGGGAACCTTGTCCGTGACCGCGCGGCAGACCGGCGGGGCATCCCTGTGGGTGGTTGAGGGGGAGCGCGAACCGTCCGGGATCAGTGTGCTGGCACCGTGGTCCGCTCGACTGCTGTTCGCCGGCTTTGTGCCCTCGGTACACGGCGTCGTGGCTCGAAGACGATGCCGGCCACGAAAGCGACCACCATGAAACCCGCGACGGCGATCGCGAGCCAGAGCATGACGCCGGCCCAACGCCGGTACCCGGCACTGACCTTCTGGGACCACTGCGGCCCGTACTCCCCGGGCGGACCGGGCAAGGGCCCTGGCGCCGGGTGTGGGGCCGGCCGCTGATCAGACATGAGGCCCAGTTCTGCGGTGCGCGGCTCCGGAGCACCAACTTCCGCCGCCACAGCACGCACCGCGCCGGAGCGTCGTCCCCCGGGTCACTGCTTCACCGAGTCCCACGCGCCGGCGTTGAAGCTGCGCAGGAGGGCGATCAGTGCGGCCCCGAGCCGCCAGTCCACACCAGGTGCGTGTACGTGCAGTTTGTCGCCCTTGGACCTGAACTCCAGCGGGACCTGCCCGTTCGCGCGCCACCGGATGCGCCGGGGAGCGCGTGCGAAGCCGCCCTCGTTGCCGGGGACGCTGTCGAAGACACTGATCACGAGGACCACCGTCATCAGGGGCAGCAAGAGCCACCACATCCACCACCATACGATCCTCCCCTTGAAGCCGACCGCTTCGGGGCCGCCGGGCTGGTGCACGGTCCAGCGGGTGCGCAGGCCCCTGCCGCGGAGCGCCTTCTCGCGCATGAGCGTGCCGATGACCTCGCCGTGCGCACCGAGCACCTGAAACCTCGCGACGCCACCGCCGGCCGACAGGGTCACCACGGTGGCCACCCGCTCCCGGCGTTGATCGTCGGCCCACAGGGCGAAGGAACGGGCCCCGCCGCCCCGGGCCGCAAGGTACGCGGACGTGCCTCCCGGCGGCAGTTCGCGCTCCACGTACACGGCCGACGGCGCCGGACCCGACCCGTCGGAGAAGCTGACCATGCCCGCCACCTTCGCCTGACCCTGGCCGTCGACTCGTCTCGGCCCGCCGTACATGGTCAGTACGTTGCTGCTCATCCGACGTGCTCCAAGTGGTAGTCGCGTGCCCAGGACGGCC
The DNA here is from genome assembly GCF_053591575.1 of Streptomyces altiplanensis. NCBI lineage: Bacteria > Bacillati > Actinomycetota > Actinomycetes > Kitasatosporales > Streptomycetaceae > Streptomyces > Streptomyces altiplanensis. The sequence continues at coordinate 68,934 of NZ_JBSFUB010000018.1, forward strand.
CAGTCTGTCTCACCCGCCGCCCAACGGACAGCCCCGCCCTGCGGAGGTGTCAGCTGCCAGTTCGGGTGACAGGTTCAGTCACGCGGCCACGCACCCGGAGGCCCTGCGGTGCCCACCCGCAGACCAACTGCTTGTCCCCGTGGCCAGTTCGAGGATTCGGATACGGCCGTGGACGCCGGCCATGAGACGACCCGGGCCACAGGTGTCCTGTCACAACAATCCCTTCAGTCGGGGGCTCAGGGGGATGACGCCGTATGGAACGGGTTGGGGCTGCGCGAGACCTCGTGCTCGGTTACGTCCGCGCTCTGAACGCGATTGATCAGGCCATGAGGGTGGCGGTCCCCTCCCTTGAGCAACTGGCGGACGTGGTCGGCCTGGCCCGTTCGCGCCGGATCAGCCGGAGTGATCACACCGGCACCTGCTTCTACACGGTTCATGGGGCAGGGTGCCGCTTCGTGAGCGACAACGGCACTGAGGTCGATGCGGACTTCGCAGGCGGCGGAGGCAGATGAGGCCGCAGGCCAGTTCGGGCAGGCCCTGAGGGAGATCGGCGCGTCATTCGTAGAGGGCGCGGAGTCGTTTGAACCGGTGCAGCCGGGTGAAGGTGCGCTCGACCACCCGGCGCACCTTGCCCAGTCCGGAGCCGCGGCGACGCCGCGTCGGGCGATCAGGGGGTTGATGCCGCGCTTCCGCAGCAGGCGGCGGTATTTGCCGAAGCCGTAGCCCCGGCCGGCGTACCGGCGCCGGGCCTGCGGCGGGGGGGGCGTTCCAGAAGTCCCCGAATCGGTGGGATGGCGTCCAGCAGCGGCAGGAGCTGGGTGACGTCGTGCCGGTTGCCGCCGGTCAGTGTGACGGCGAGCGGGGTTCCGTGGTGGTCGACGATCAGGTGGTGCTTCGAGCCGGGGCGGGCGCGGTCGGCGGGTGAGGGGTCGGCGTGATCCCCCTTTGAGAGCCCGGGCGTGCGACCCGTCCACGGAGCAGTCGTGGAGGTCCAGCAGGCCGGCGCGGCGAAGCTCGCTCAACAGGGCAGCGTGCAGGCGCGGTCACACGCCGGCCTCGGCCCAGTCCCGCATCCGACGCCAGGCCGTCGCACCGGAGCGACCCACCGTCTCCGCGTGGACATCACGCCGTGCGACACCGGCCCGCAGCACGTACATCACACCGGCGCGTGCCACCCGGTCGGGTACGCGCAGCCGCCCGGGGGGCGATGGCGCCGTTCGGGAGCAGGCGGCAGCAGTGAGGCCACCCGCTCCCACAGGTCATCAGGGACAAGACCAGCACGTCCACCGGACACCCTGCCGGCCAAGATCGTCGAGCACGAGACCCACAGCTCAACTCATTCTGAAACGATCAGTAAGTGCCCGCGGGGGAGAACCCGGTGGAACTGCTGCGGGCCGAGGACACCGAGGCTCTGATGAAGCCGGCGGACCGCGCACGGGACAATTTCCCGCTCGGGCTTCTGAGCTGCACAGGCACCCGTCGCATGAGCCGTGACGAGAACCGCCCGCTGCCCCCTCCCTGGAGCAGCCCGGCAGCCGCCGGGCCGGAGGGCATCTGATGCGCAGACCCGACCCGCCGGAGCCTGCACCTTCCCGCCGGGAGATCATGCGGACATGCCCCCTTGGATTCGCGCCTACGACGACCAGAGTGACACCTGGTCGTTCCTCGAACTCGACGACGAAGGATGGGCGCTACGGCAGGTCGACTTGCAAGGACCTCAGCGTTGGCCCGTGACTGCGACCTGTCTGGCGGAGGTCGTCAAGACCCGGGACCACGTCGATCTCGCGGCGATGGCCGCCTACGAGCGGAAGTACGGAGTCCTAGCGGAGGGCAGTCTGGACGGGTGGCAAGACGCGGGCGGCACTGCCGAGATCACCCGGCACGAATATGAGTCGACGTGGGCCGCTGCGCGAGAGACCCTCGACGCGAATCGCACCGAGGAGACAAGTTGATCACGGAGTACCAGCAGAAGCTGCGCGAGCGCTACCTCGCCGCCCCCGTCATGCCGGCCCCGGAACCATGGCAGCCAATACTTGATCGCAGAACTCCCCTCGGCGGCCTGCTCGGCATCGGCTTCGCCGTCCACCCCGACAGCGGGCACGACCTCGTCATGGTCGTCTCCAGCGACGGCCACGGGCTCTTCGACGCGGTCACCGGCGAGAAGATCGCCCGCGACCGGGATCCCGACCCCGACACCAGCACCCCCGACGCCCGGCCAGACCTCACCTGCCCCGGTCTCGGTCCGATCGAGGGCACCCAGGTCCGCATCGCCGGCATCTTCGGCGGCGGCCTCCACAGCACCACCCCCGACGGCTGGACCCTGGACGTCGTCAGCCCGGAATGGCCCCACGACCGCGTCATCCTCTCCGCAGACGGCGGGGCCCGCAAAGGCCCAGCGGGAGAGGCGTGGTGGCACGTCTTCCACTCGGAGTACTCAGAACTTCGCACCGCCGGATTCTCACCCTCCGGCCTCACCATGGCTGTCGCCACCAGCAGCGACCTCACTCTCTGGACCCGCCGGCGGCTCCACTGCAACGACTGAGTGCAGCTTCGGCACCAAGGGTAGGAAGGGGCAGATGAACCGGGCAGCCCCGGCCGAGATGCCCCACGAACAGACCACAGCCTGCGAACCAGCGAAGGCAGCGCTTCTCGGCGGAGGCGACTTCATCATCTGGGACGGCAACACTCCCGGCCGGCAACTTGCCAGCATCTACGCGGCTCGCCACCGTCGCGCGAGGAAACAAGGCACCGAGACAATCGCGCTGTCAGCCACCGTCGACATCCTTACCCAGTACGGCACCCCGCCGCTGCGCATCGGCTGCATCTTCACGCCGGGACAACGCCGGACCGGAGGGCTGTCACGTAGTGGACGATGCGTACTCCGTCGATCTCGTCCGTGCGGCCGCGCAGCAGGGTGCCGGGCGCTTCGATCCCGAGCCACTCGCCGGCGATCCAGGATTCGACCCGTGGCCCGCCCTGGACAGCAGGTGGGACGACGTCGTCGCGAAGGGCGACACCCTGCGCATCGTGCAGCGCCGCTTCGACCTGCTCACCGATGTCCCCGGCCTGGACCGCGCACATGCGACCGGCTGGACTCTGGGACGGCTGCTGCAGAACTCACTCCGGGAGATCGACGACGGCGAGACCCGGTTCGCCCCGTCCTCCGTCACGATCGCGGAATCGCTGCTCAGCCGGTAACCTCCGGCCCACGGCGCACTCGCTTGCACAAGGATCGCCGCGGGTGAGGGCAGTCGTATCGCATGCCGGCGTGGAGGTTTCCGGGTTTGCGGCGCCGAGGTCCCTTGGCGGGAGCGAATCGGTGGCGGTGTCCCTGACCTGCGTGTCTACCCGTCCTTCAGGCGGCGGCCGACTTCCTCCGACACACGGTGGTGCAGTTCGGCGAGCTCTTCGGTGCTGTAGTCGGAAAGGTCACCGGGACTCTGGGGAGGCTTCGGGTTCTCGTCCTTCTGTTTCTGCTGTTCCCGGCGTTTGAGTTCCTTCTCCTCCGGCGATCCGGGCGCGGTGTGAGCGCACCGGATGAGCACTCCGTCAGCCGCTTTGAGGCAGGTCGCCTCTCGGCCGGCCACCTGGCCTCTGCCTTCCACCCGGTAGCGGATGTTCTGCTTGCTGCCGATGGTGGCCGTCCAGGTGCTTCCCCCGGTGGGGACGACCTCGAACACCATGTCGTCGTTGTAACAGCAGACATCCCGGTACTCGGCCTTGATCAGCGCGACGATCGCCTCCGGTGAGGGCCAGGTCGGCTTGAGCCGGTGGATGGTCATCGGGGCGAGCCCGTCGCCCCGATGCCGGGTCGGCACCATTGATACGGCTACGACCGAGCTGGCCTCTCCTTGCGGGGTAAGGGGGGTGACGTAGGCCCCGCGTCCGCTCCCGTCGCGGTACTGCAGGGCGAACTCCGACTCGTTGCCCTCGTTCGCCCCGTCTTCGGAGGCGTCCCAACCGCTGCGTTCGAACCACCAGTCGGCGAAGCTGCCGACCGCAGCCGTCGCTTCCCGCTGCCGGGCTGCGATGCTCATCGGGTAGGACGGGCCTGGTACCGCGCTGGCGTCGGCGGATATTGTGATTTTCCCTGTTCGCCCGTTGTAGAGCGCGAGCCCTGCGGGCCTTTCGGTCACCACCAGGATTCCGGTCTGGCGCTTGAGGGGCACGACCACGATGGGTGTTTCGTCCGAGCAGGTCACGTAAACGTCCTCGGCGTCGAACCGCACGCCGCGCTTTTCGGCCGAGATCTTCCGACCGAGGTTGTGAGTGAACCAGCCACCCACTCTCGCGTCGGCCGCGTCTACGTCGAACTGGCAGCGCTGCTGGCTTCGGCCGTCGCCGCCGAGCGGGATGTCCTGCACGAGACCGACCTCGTACCCGGCCAGCCATCCACGCCGCTCGACCAGCGTGGCGAACTTGTCGGAGTCGGGCAGGTAGGTGATGTCGAAGATCTCGCCGGTGACATCGCCCAGGTGCGGAGCGGCCTGCGCCTCACCGACCAGATAAGGGGCTCGGGCTGCCACTTCGGGCACCGGCCCGGTCACGATCCTGGAACCCTCCATGTACGCGCGGTCCTGCAGGTAGGCGCTGTATACCCACCAGCAAACCATCACGCCCAACCCGATCACGGCACCCAGACAGCCGAATGCCGCTGCCGCGGTGCCGGAACCCGAGCCGCGCTCGCCGCGCCCGGCCCACTTCGCCACCATCCATGGCAGGGCTGCGAACGCCGCGGCCAGCAATGGCACGAACAACCAGGAAAGGATCTTCCGCAACTCCCACACCACGACCGTGGTGAGGTATGAGGCATACCAAAGCGCAAGACCCGCGAGAAGAACGGGTATCGCTATCCGCAGTGCCCGAGCCATTGACCCCCCCGTCGCCGGACGAGTTCAAGTCTGCCTCGTGGAAGAGGACTTGTCATCCGGTTGGCTCTGCCGGAAATCGCGGACTCCGGCGACCTCTCGGCTCGCCGGAGCAGGTCAGGAGAACCGGTACGGGCGCCTGCGGCATACTGATGCGCACGCACGATGGTGGAAGTCCACCGAGATGTCCCAGCCGGTCTCACCCGCCGCATCTGCGGCGACCTGGGCCTGCTGCAGCAGCCGCTCCCACGTCCCGTCGGCCGGCCACCGCCGGTGACGTTCACAGCACGTCTTCCACGGCCCGAACCGTTCCGGCAGGTCACGCCCCTGCACTCCGGTCACGGTTCAGTGTTCCGTGGTGGCGAGGACGGGATGATCGGTGTAGCCGCGGTGGTCGCCGCCGTAGAAGGCGGCCGGGGCGGGCTCGTTGAGCGGGGCACCTGATCGGATACGGCCGGGCAGATCGGAGTCGGCGAGGGCCGTCGTCCGCCCTCCCCTGTTCGACAGGAAAGTCCTGGCGCGAACCGGAAACCAGGTGAAGGGCGACTTCATCCGCGGACAAGTTGTCCCTGGCTTGAACCTGAAGCGTGCGGACATCCAGCGGCGCCCGCCGTCCGAGGTGGCGGGGCAGGGACGGGCAGGACGGTCCCGGGGTTCTGCCCGTGGCCGACACCAGGGCGGGGTAGGCCTTCAGCGCGTCGGTTCGGTGGTCCTCTGGGTCCCGATGACGGCGAGGAGGTCGAGGACGTCGGCGCTGTCGGTGCCGACTGCGGGTGTGAACCAGAGCAGTCGCTGTCGGCCGTCTTCGCTGAACAGGTTGAGGCAGTTGACCTCGATCAGGCCGAGGGTGGGGTGGTTGAGGCGTTTGCGGTCGTTGCGCCGGAACGCCACGTCGTGGTCGGCCCACAGAGCAGCGAATTCGGGGGAAGTGTCGAGCAGCGAGCTGATCAATGAGCTGGCTTCGGTGTCTTTGGTGTCTCGTCTGGCGGCGGCTGCCCGCAGGTCGGCGACGAAGGCGCGGGACTGCTCCTCATGATCGGCTTCGGGATACAGGTGCCGGGCGGCAGGGTCGGTGAACCATCGGTGGACGAGGCTGGCCCGGGGGCCCCGGAGGCCGGAATGGTCCCCGAACAGCGCCACTGCGAGCGGGTTCTGTACGAGAGTGACGTGCAGGTCGGTGATGACCTGTGCGGGTGTCGACGTCAGACGGGTGAGCAGGTCGAGCATGCCGGGGTGGACGTGTGAGGCGGCTGATCCGTGCCCGGGCACCGGACGGTCCGCCAGATGGTAGAGGTAGTCGCGCTCGTCAGCGGTCAGGCGCAGTGCCCTTGCCAGCGCGGCGATCATCTGCTCGGAGGGCCGGGATCCGGCTCCGCGTTCCAGTTCGTTGTAGTAGTCCACTGAAGCTCCGGCGAGCTGTGCGACCTCATCGCGGCGCAACCCGGGCACCCGGCGCCGGGGTCCGCAGGGGAGCCCCACGTCGGCCGGACGGATGCGCTCGCGCCGTGAGCGCAGGAAGGCCCCCAGCTCGGTGTATTTCACAGAACCCATGCCTCCCAGTCTGTGTCTGGCCGGGCCGTGGAACCAGGGGATGACACCCCCTGGTTCCGCCGGCCAGAGCCCCGCATCGTGGAGGACATGACTACGAGACACACCACTCCGGCGGCCGTACGGGGCGCTGTCGTCACCGGCGGATCACGCGGCATCGGCCGAGCGATCTCCCACCAGCTCGCCCAAGAGGGCCTGGCCGTCGTGGTGAACTACGTCCGGGACGCGGCCGCCGCCGAGGAGACAGTGGCGGCAATCACCGACGCCGGCGGGCGCGCGATCGCCGCACAGGCGGACGTGGCGGACGAGAAGGAGGTCGCCGAGTTGTTCGACCGGGCGGAGCAGGAGTTCGGCGGCGTGGACGTCGTCGTGAACTGCGCGGGCCGTCTCGCCCTGTCGCCCATCGCCGACCTCGACCTGGCGGTCCTCGATGCCATGCACCGCACCAACATCCGCGGCACCTTCGTCGTCGCCGAGCAGGCCGCCCGGCGGCTGCGCGCGGGCGGCTCGTTCGTCGGGTTCTCGACCTCAGTGGTCGGCACCCAGTTTCCCGCCTACGGTGCATACGTGGCGAGCAAGGCGGCCGTCGAGGCGATGACGCTGGTCCTCGCCCGCGAGCTGCGCGGGCGGGACATCACCGTGAACACCGTCGCTCCCGGTCCCACGGCCACGGACCTGTTCCTCGAAGGCAAGACGCCCGAGCAGATCGACCAGCTTGCCAAGACCCCGCCACTGGAGCGGCTGGGCACCCCGCAGGACATCGCCCAGGTGGTCGCCTTCCTCACCAGTCCGGCAGGGCACTGGGTGAACGGCCAGGTCCTGCGCGCCAACGGGGGCATGGTGTGATGAAGCAGCCGACCGTGAGGGCGGGCACTGGCGCATCCAGTGGCTTCGGGAACCTCACCGCATGCGCCCTGGCCGAGGCCGGCCACACCGTGTACGCCGGCATGCGCGCCACCGTAGACCGCGACGCACCCGCCGTCGCCGCGCTCACCCAGTTGAGAGGAGACCGCGGCGTACAGACAGCAGCCGTGGAAATGGACGTCCAGGACCAGGAGTCGACCGACGCCGCCATCCACCACATCATGACGGAGCAGCAGCGCATCGACGTGGTGGTTCACAACGCCGGCCAATGGTTCTCGGGCCGGCCGATGCCTTCTCCCCCGTTCAGCTCGCCGATGTCCACGACGTCAACGTGCTGCCCACACAGCGGGTGAACCGCACCGTGCTGCCGATCACGCGCCGTCGACACCCCCATCGATCTCAGCCGCGACGGCAGCGAAGTGGTATCGATCATGTACGACCGGATCCGCGCGGAGTTCTTCCGCCACATCGGCATCGACGAGCTGCCCGCCCCACGCCGGCCTCCGACCACGCAGGCACCGGCCGAGGAGCGGTCTCATGGCCACACACCCTCGGACCACATGCTTCCGTGCTCCGGAAGAAACCCACTCAACCGGGAAGACCCGTTCAAGGAGAAACACTTATGCCTTTCGCCAACTTCAAGGTACCCGCGGGCACCGTCACCGCCGAGGACAAGAAGAAGATCATCGAGCACACCACCGACCTGTACGCGGAGATCTACGGTGAGCGGGCCCGCCCGGCCACCGTCGTGCTGATCGACGAGGTCGTCGACGGCGGCTGGGGAGTCGCCGGCAACGTCCTGACCGCTGCCATGCTCAACCGCGACGCCTGATCTCCACCCCCTGTGGGCCCGGCGTCACGACGCCGGGCCCCATGCAGCCGCGGCTCCCCACGAATCACAGGAGGATCACACCTGTGATGGACGCACTCACGTTCCCGACTCTCTCGTGCCCGCACTCGATGACTATGAGCAGTGTGCTGTCGTCATCTGCAACAACGATCTCCGTCAGTGCCGAAACCCGGATTCGCCAACTGCCCATGACAGCCAGGCCGGTGAGTATGCGGAGGTAGTCGTCCCGTAGCAGGACTGCAAAACGATCGGCTTTCTCTCACATTCGGCAGTAACGCACGGTGAGTATGATTACTAGTGGTAGTACACACAGGCCGTCGCAAGGCTTTACGGCGGCCAGACCGGTCTCCGCAGTCAGGATGCAGTCCGCCGCCCCCTCCTGAGCGGCGAGGTCAGGCACAACGGATCGTGACACACCGTTACCACCGAATCTGAGACAGAGCCCGAGTTGGTTCTGGCCCGACTTCTGTGGAGCTCTCACGTTCTGTGGAGCTCTCACGCTCTGTAACCTTTCGGGACTGGATGGCCCTTCGCGACTCGTTGACAGATCTGTTTGGGATCATGCCCGTATGGACTTCGACCTCGCCCCACCGACCGGCGTCGGCCCGTTGCACATCGGTATGACTCGACACGAGGCCAATACGGCGCTGGACTCGCTCCGCGATCTCTCTGCGATCTCGGAGTCCGACCGGCCGGGCCAGCACATCTTCCGTCCCAGTGGGCTGATGATCAGCATCCACTGCGTGCGCGACATGCTTGAAGCCATCGAGCTGGGCAGACCGTCGTCCCAGACGGACCGAGTGTTGTTCCAGGGTGTGGACGTGTTCGCGCTTCCGGCCCGCGAGGCTGTCCGACGCGTCGGTGAGTTCACCTCGATCGAGGAAGATCCTGACGACGATGCTTCATTCATCGCCCCGGACTTGCTGCTGAGCTTCTGGCGTCCGTTCGCAGCCGACGATGAGCCGGAGGAAGAGCAGGGCTACTTCTTCAGCTCGGTTCTGCTGGCACGGCCTGGCTACTACGACACCCCTGCTCAGGCTGCGGAGCGACTCCAGCAGAGCTCGTGACGGGCCCGTCAGGATGCCGACAGGACTCGTTTCCGCAAGAGGCCGAAGCCGGCCCGGCCGTACATCTGGCGCTTGGTCATTTCGATCCGGTTGACGGGGCCTTCGACGACGCCGGAGCTTCACGGCAGTGTGAGGCCGGCGGTGAGGGCGGCGAGATCGCGTCACAGTCCAGAACCATCAGCCCGAACGCGGTCGGCACCGGCAGTTTCCAGACGATCTCGCGAGACCTACCAGCAAGGCCAAGGGTCACAGGGATTAGGCACACCACAGAAGTTGGGCCAGAACCGCAACTCGTGACGGCGAGCACCTGCGCGGACTCGTAGCAGTTGTCGAGCTCCACGAACAGCAGCGGCACCCCGTCCTCGGGCACGGTACGTCCCCTACGACGGGACCACCGCCTTCCCACCCCCGCCGATCGTCACCCTTGCAGCTGCTGCTTGACAGCCCCTCCACCGAACTGGACGGTCCAGGCACACGAGGAGTCACTCCGGCAAAGGGCTCAACCAGCCGCTCATACGTGGGTTGTCCACCTCTCCCGGGTGCGTCAACCGGATACCGAATGCGTTCTCAACCAGCGACAGGACGCCATAGAGAGGGGGCCACTCGCCGGGGACGAGCCCCAACGGTCGCATGTACTCATCGAGCCGTGTCGGGTCCTGCCCGGTCGGCTCAATCTCCTGACGCAGAGGTGGGGCTGCCCCTACCGTGCTCGGCCCGTTATCCGGACCGTACTCTGACCTGCTGCCCGTATGGCCCGGGGGATCTTGAACCAGCAGGCTGAACACGTCCGGATTCCGAAGTAAGGAACTCTCTGTGTTCAGCTTGAAGTCGGTGCGCCGCCGCGCGGTCAGCACCACTGCCGTAGGCGCTCTCGCCGTCGCGGCATGCGCCACCCTGATGACCGGCAGCGCCGGAGCGATCGTCAACGGGACCGATTCCACCGAGCGCTACGCGTTCATGGCGACGATCCCGGAGTCGGCCCCGAAGCACGGGCTGTACGACGGTACCTGCGGCGCAACGCTGATCGATCCGCAGTGGGTGCTGACGGCGGCCCACTGCGTGCGGGGCGATGGCCTTGAGCTGGACGGCATTGTCCGGATCGGGAGCGAGCACCGGAAGTCCGGGGGCACCGTCCGCGCCATCGAGCGGACCGTCGTCCATCCCGGCTATGTGAACGGCGAGGGGAAGGCTGTCAACAAGGATGACATCGCGCTCGTCCGCCTCGACCGACCGGTCGCCGAGAAGCCCATCCGTATCGCGGAGCGGGCCGGACGGCCGGACACCCCGACCCGGATCCTGGGATTCGGTACCACCGTCGACACCGATCTGAAGTTCGCGGAGCGGATGCAGGAGCTCGCCACACGCAGGGGAGCCGTTGCCGAGTGCGCCCCCGGTTACGCGGACCAAACCCGGCTGTGCACGATCAGCCGCGTGCCCAAGGCCATGGCGTGCTTCGGGGACTCCGGCGGACCGCAGATCCAGAAGGGCAGGCACGGGCGGTGGGAGCTCATCGGAACCACTTCGGGTCCCGGCGCCCCCGGGGTCGCGTGCTCGGACGGGCCGGGCATCTACAGCAACGTGCCCGCCTACGCGGAGTGGATCCGGAAGACCATCAAGCGCAACACCTGATCCACCCCAGCCGCAAAGCGGGCCGACGGGGACGTGAGTTCTGAACTGACGGCACCACGACGACGCTCGTCGCACACCGTGATTCTCACAAGTGACCGGATGCGCGAGTTCGGTGATGGTTTTCGGGTCGCGTCAGGAGAGGGCGTTCTCGCCGGTGAGGCGGCGGACCATGAGATCGGTCATGGCGAGGTGGAACATGGCTTCGGAGCGTTTGGGGAGGGGTTCGTGGTCGCGGACCAGGCGGCGGTGGAGCATCAGCCAGCCGTAGGTCCACTCGACCGCCCACCGTTTCGGGATCGGGGTGAATCCCCCGGTCCCGGGGGGGGTGCGGGCGGTGATCTCCGGGCCGGTGCCGGGGCCGCGGCATGCTCGACGAGGCGTCGGCGGACGTCCCGCCGTCCACCCAGACCTTGCGGACGGCGGGGTGCCCGGCGGCGACCTGGTCCAGGAGCTGGGTGCCGGCGACGGAGTCCTGCACACTCTCGCGGTGACCAGCACCGCGAGCAGGAGACCGATCGCGTCGGTGACGATGCTCCGCTTGCGTCCGACGGTCTTCTTCCCGGCGCCGGCGCCCTGACTGGGGACGGGGACGCGGGTGGAGGTCTTGACGCTTGGTGCGTCGTGCGTCGCTCACGCAGGCCGAGGGCGCGGCGTCCCGTCCTTCCCTCTGCCGCAGAAGCTGCCTGAGCAGGCCGTTGAGCTGGGCGAAGACCTCTTCCTGCTGCCGCTTCGCGAAGTATCCGCAGACCGGGTCCCAGTGCGGGAAGTCGTGACGACTCGGTTCAAGAGACCGTTCGAGGCCGGAAGCTCACCTCACGGAACTCTGGGTTCTCTCCTCGAATCGTGCGTGGTTTTCGGCGCCGATTGAGCAGGACCTTGCTCGGGCGGTGTCGGTACGCTTCGCCGCGTGACAAGAACCAGCACGCATGATGCCCAATTGAACCGGCTGTGGGGCGCCGTGTGTGCCTTCACAGGGGTCTTCCTCCTCGTATGGGCGCTGTCCTGGGTCAAGGCGAGCGTGCGCAACGAGGACCTGCAAAATCGCTGTGGAGAACTGCACACAGCCAGTTTCCCCTTCGAGAAGTCCTGCACCCGCGAGGATGGCACGGTTGAGGGCGCAAACAGTTTGCTCTTTGACGGGATCTTCTTCGGCTCGATGGTCGCAGCTGCGGCCTGCTTGACCGTCGTGTTCACGATCGAGGCCGGCCGGAGGAAGTGGCACCGGGACGCACGCCCGACGTCCAGCTATTTCTGTGGGGCGCGGCGTGGCGTGGATGCGGACGGCCCCGATCAGGAGAGCACGTCGCGCTCGAAAGCTCACACCCTCGATCGAGGATGACAAAGAACAAGCCCCGTGCATGTTTCTGAACCCGCAGCCACCGCCGAAGCGGTCCGGGCCCACCTCGACACCGTCGTGGACATGCTCGGAGAGCAGCTCCCCAAGGTCAGAGAAATGCTTCGCGACGACCTGACCGCGTTCGCGGACTTCCCCCAGCAGCACTGGAAGAAGATCCAGTCGACCCACCCGCGCGAGCGGCTGAAGCGGGAGATCAAGCACCGTTCCGGCGTCGTCCAGGTCTTCCCGAACACCGGCGCCGTCGACCGGCTCGTCACCGCCGTCCTCGTCGAACTCCACGACGAGTGGATCGCCCTCCCCCGCCGCTGCCTGTCCACCGAGAGCACGGACAGTCTCTATCCGGACAGCACCGCCCTCCTGCCCGGAAGGACCGAGTGATCACCTACACCACATCGTGGGACATGCCCCTTGGGGCAAACACCACAGGTCACAGTCGCGGAGCGCAGACACCATCGTCACCATCGGGTGCCTGGACACGCTGTCACCCCCGGCTCCGCCCTGCGCCGCACACGTACGGCAGGATGATCTCGCCTCCCGGGTCGCCTCGGCCAGTACGTCCCTGGGCGCCGGAAACCTCTCACTGAACGCATCGCCGCGGCCGTCGTCGGCGGCACCAGCGTGTTCGGCGGTCGCGCCAGGGTCTGGTCCGCCCTGCTCGGTGTCCCGGTCATCCAGCCGATCGCCTACGGCATGGCCCTCCTGCGTAGCCGGACAGCCGTGCAGTTCATGATCACCGGCGGGATACTGCTGCTCACCGTGGCCATCGACTCCCTGTCCCGCCGCGCCCAGAAACCACACGGACAGGCCTGAGCCGGGCTCTACGCTGGAGGAGACGCCGTCGAGCGGCATCCCTCCGCAGGAGATCCTCATGGACTACTACGATCTCGGAACCCTGACCCGGCCCGTATCGACCCGTTCGCCCGATGCACAGCGCTGGTTCGACCGCGGTCTGGTCTGGAGCTACGCGTTTCACCACGAAGAGGCGGTCGCCTGCTTCGAATCGGCGGTGACCGCGGATCCCGGCTGCGCCATGGCGCACTGGGGCATCGCGTACGCCCTGGGCCCCAACTACAACAAGCCCTGGGAGTTCTTCGACGAAGCCGACCTGCGGCGCACAGTGGAACGCACCCACGCCGCCGTCGAACGGGCCCATGCGCTGCGCGACGGGGCCACGTCGACCGAGCGGGCCCTCATCGAGGCGCTGCGCGCACGCTATCCCTCCGCGCGCGCGGCGGAGGACTGCTCGATCTGGAACGAGCCCTACGCCGACGCGATGCGTGCCGTGTACGAACTTGCGCCCGACGACCCGGACGTCGCCACGCTCTACGCGGACGCGCTGATGAACCTCACCCCGTGGGAACTGTGGGATCTGCGCACGGGCGAACCCGCCGCCGGTGCGCGCACGCTGGAGGCGAAGGCCGTCCTCGACCGCGCGCTGCTGAGCGACACCGGCGCCGACCACCCGGGCATCCTGCACCTGTACATCCACCTACTGGAGATGTCCCCGACGCCGGAGCAGGCCCTCGCGGTCGCCGACCGGCTGCCGGGGCTGGTACCGGACGCAGGGCACCTGCACCATATGCCCTCACACCTCGACGTGTTGTGCGGGGACTACCGACGAGTCGTGTCGGGCAACAGCGATGCGATCAAGGCCGACGAGAAGTATCTGCGCCGGGCCGGGGCGATGAACTTCTACACGCTGTACCGCTCGCACAACTACCACTTCAAGATCTACGGCGCGATGTTCCTCGGCCAGTTCCGGACAGCCTTGGAGACGGCCGCGCAGCTCGAGGCATCCGTCCCCGAGGAACTGCTGCGGGTCGAGAGCCCGCCCATGGCCGACTGGCTGGAGGGGTTCCTCGCCATGCGGGTCCATGTGCTGATCCGGTTCGGCCGGTGGCAGGACGTCCTCGCACTGCCGATGCCGCCCGACCCGGGGCTGTACTGCGTCTCCACGGCGATGCGCCACTACGCGCGCGGAGTGGCGTACTCGGCCACCGGGGCGATCGCCGAGGCCGAGGCCGAGCGAGACCTGTTCCGCCGCGCGGTCGGCCGTGTCCCCGAGACGCGCATGCTGTTCAACAACACCTGCCAGGACATCCTGGCGATCGCCTCCGCCATGCTCGACGGCGAGCTCGAGTACCGCAGGGGCGAGTACGACCTGGCGTTCGCCTCCCTGGAGCGTTCCATCGGCCTCGACGACGGCCTCCCCTACGACGAACCGTGGGGCTGGATGCAGCCGACCCGCCACGCGTATGGGGCCCTCCTGCTGGAGCAGGGCCGTACCGAGGAGGCCGAGGCCGTCTACCGGGCCGACCTCGGGCTCGACGACACCCTGCCCAGGCCCTTGCAGCATCCGGGGAACGTCTGGGCTCTGCACGGCTTCCACGAGTGCCTCACGAAGCTCGGCAAGACGGGTGAGGCTCGCATCGTGGCCCAGCAGCTCACCGTGGCCACCGCACTCGCGGACGTCCCCGTCCAGGCGTCGTGTTTCTGCCGCCTCGACACCACGGGCGGGAAAGACGGCGACTGCTGCTCCGACTGACCAACGCCGGGGCGGTGTTGTCGCGTTGTTGGGTGCGTGAGTGTCTGATGGCGCGGCGGGGCGCGGTGGCCTTGGGTCCGGTCGTGTGTTCAGGCCGTGGTGGGACGGCCGGCAGCGCTCATCAGGTCGGGTGGCGGCGGGGCCGGAGGTGGGGTGAGATGCCGCTGAACGCGGACAGGGGCCGCTGGGCCCCGCCGACGGAGCAAAAGCCCTTCACCGCGCGTTCACGCTGCCGGGTGGGCTGGTGGCTGTTCTCGGCCCGGCTGTTCAGCCCCTTGTGGGAGTGGTGTCCGGCGGAGGGCATGACCTCACGGCGGGCGGCGGCGCAGGAGCGGAGCCTGCCGGTGACGACCACCCGCGGCAGCGCACGCGTATGCGTATGCGTATGCGTCATCAGGCGGCAAAAGAAGCGCCGGTCGGCGGCCTTGTCCCGCCGGCCCTGCACGAGGATGCCCACGACGCTGCCACCCTGGCCGACGGCCCGCCACAGGTACTTCCCCTCTCCGCTGGTCTTAAGGACTGGAGTGACCGGTTCTCGGGGTGCTCACGCTGGTCGTGGGCGGCAGTCTGCGGAGTAGATCGTCTGTCGTACCCGACGCCCGCGGGCACCTCGGGCACGAAATCGCCGCGTACGGCCTGCCTCGGCGTCAGGGAGTGCGCCCCGGCGTCCGGCACGGCGACGGCGAGGGCGGCCGGTGGCTGGCCGTGCCGTGGATCGACGGCCGCAGCGTGCAGGAGGTTTTCGCCCCGGCCCGCGACGGCCACGCCACCGACGAACAGCGCACCGTCATGCGCCAGACGACCCGTGCCGTGCTCGCCGCTCTGGAGCGCCTGCGCCAAACGGGCCGGGTCCACGGTGACGTGCCGGCGGAGAACATGATCGTCACTGGTGAGGTCGTCGCGTTCATCGGCCACGGCAACACCCACCACGTCGATCTCCCGTTGTCCCACGCGTACCGGGGCGGGCTGATCCACGTCATCGCGCCGGAGATCGCGGCACAGTTGCTGACCACCGCGGACGGCCAGCACGTTGCGCTGACGGCGCCGGCGGACCTCTTCGCGCTCGGCGTTTCTCCGTACTGAGCGTGGACCAGGGTCCGTATCACCGACTACCGCCGCGATGCGGCAGGTCTCCTCCCAGCAGTCCAGGCTGTGCCCGCCGTGGACAAGCGACTCCAGCTCCTCGGGGCAGCCGAGGCCGTAGGCGACGCCCTCCCGGATGAGGTGTGTGTCGATGGCAGGATCCAAGGATTCGTCGGCGATCTGACCGGCGGCCCCGTAAGCCAGCGGCCGCTTTGCGGCCCGGGGGTCGCCCACGATCAGCGCATGCCCCCGGAACGGCGTCACCGGGCCGGGATCGGCTGAGTGAGGTTCACCGGGTTGCCGTCGGGGTCCTGGATGTGGGCGACACGCTGCCCCCACGGCATGTCGTTGGGGCCGCCGCGGACCGAGCCGCCCAGCGCCGCCACCCGGCCGAGCGTCTCGTCGACGTCGTCGACACCGATGCTGAGCAGGATCCGCGACACCGCCCCGGTCCCCGGATCCGCCTTGGCCACCAGCCCGAGGTCGGTGTCGCCGATGCGCAAGCCAAGGTAGAAGGCCGGACCTTCCTCCGGCACCCGGAAGATCTCCTCAGCGCCGAACAATTTCGTATAGAAGCCGAGCAGAACGTCATGGTCGGCGGTCACGATCACTGGCTGGATGGTGGACATAGCACTCCTGTCGAGAACGGTCGTGTCACTGGGTAGACCGTTCGAGGACGGTGAACTCATCGGCAGAACCACCCCGCCGGACGGTCGGCACCACAGACTGCCGCCCACGACCAGCACGAGCACTCCAAAACGGAGTCACGCCGCCCCGCCGACCAGTCACTTCAAGATGGCGGAGCTTCATTCACACCAACTGGCCAGTGACCCCGGAGGCAGTCGAGGCCACTCTGACCGGTGCCGGTTTCGAGGTGGCCCGACGACTCGACGCCCTGCGCGGCGCGGACGGGATCATCACGCTGCCGGTACTGAATCCGCCCCCGGCGGTACGGACTGCTGCCGGCACTCAGGTGCTCGAAGCGGTGCCCAACCCGCTCTACACCGCCTACGCCGACTGGTGGCGCGAGCTCCAGGCGGCCCCCGACGCCGACGGCGACGGCCGTGTCAGCGCCGCCGAGTACGCAGCCGCAGTACCCTCCCTGGCCGGTCCGGCGCTGATCAGGGTCGCCGAAGTCCTCTTCGACGTCACCGGCAAGGACGGCAACCAGCACATCGACGCAGACGAATACCGGGCCCTGTTCCGCACCGCCTTCCACCGCGACACCACCAGCGCCGCCGGAACGTACAGCCGCAGCGCTTTCGTCAACGGCTTCCTGTCCTTCATGTCCGGACGCCGCCGTACCCCCCTACGACCCCCTGCTGGCCGAAGCATGACCGCCGGGCACCGGCCGGACAACGACCGAAGCGGACGCTTTCCTGCACCAGCACGGCCGGCGCCGCCCCGGCCGTACCCTGCGACCGGCCCATGGGCAGTGGCGCAGGATGTCACCCTTCGTGATCGGGTGAGTTCGTACGGCCCTCCGGAGGCGTACCGGGAGGGGTTGCCGGGGGCGGGAACAGGAATCCCTCGAAGGCGTCCAGCGCGAACATCAAGCCCCCGAGCGCCAAGGGGACGAGCAGTGCCAACAGCACCATGACGCCTCCTGACAGCGGTACCACGGGCGTGGCGTGACGCAGAGGGTCCAGATCCACCATGAGCCAGACGGACGAAGATCGCATACCCAGCAGTTGCCGGGGCCGCGCGGCGCGGGGCCGGGTACGGCCAGTTACCGAGGTATCTGAGCGTGGCCCTGCTGCTGCCCCGGCTGTACTTCCAGCACTTCACCACCAGTTTTCTGGTCGAACGCGGCAGTGGAGAAGTTGCCGCCTTCCTGGTCGGTTTCCTGTCGCAGACAGAGCCCGAAACCGCCTACGTGCACTTCGTCGGCGTCGACCCGGCGCTGCACGGACAGGGTGTCGGGGGTGCCCTTTACCGGTCCTTCTTCGCGCTCGCCCGGTCACACGGACGCCGTTACGTGCACTGCATCACCAGCCCGGAGAACACTGCGTCGCGGGCATTTCACACCCGGCCCGGCTTCACGGCCTCAGCCGTGAAGCCGGACTACGACGGCCCCGGACTCGACCGGGTGGCGTTCACCCTCGACCTTCCCGCGGAGCCGGCGGCCATCTCCCAGCGGAACGACGCCCCGGTCCATCGCCAGGACCCGCCGACTGCGGTGAGCCACCGTCACATTCGCGGCCGGTCAATTCCCCGCCCACCGGCGCCGAGCGGGGAATCTGAACTGCCACCTGCGGCAGGCTCATCACCGGTCTCTCCGCGATCCGTCACTTGAGGGCGTCCTCGAACGCTTTGCGGTACCCGGAAGTGTGTTCGCGCTCGCGCCGGGACCAGGCGATGTGATCCGAGACCTGCCGGTCGGTTGCCTCGACGGCCATGAGGCCGGCCTGCGCCTCCGCCCAGAAACTGGCCTTGCGGGCCTGTCGTTCCGGCATCGCGTCGACCAGCCCAGCGCGCTCAGGACCAGTCAGGCCATGAGCGTCGGCCAGCACACGCACCTGAGTGGCCCGGACATCCACGGGAGGAGTCCCTGCCTTCGAGGACACACACCACAACCAGAACATATAACCAACATCCTCCGGCGGACTCTCCGGCGCGGCCACGTCGGAATCGATGAAGGCGACCGGCATCTCGTCCTGGAAGACGGCGTTGTCCGGCCCCAGAACGTGGTGGCACACGAGCTGAGGCTGACCGGCAAGATCGCTGCTCCGGGTGGCATCGTGCAGGGCGCGGGCGAGGGTGCCAGCCGCAGTGACCTGCGCGTCGCTCCATGGCCGGAACTTGGGTGGGGCCCAGCCCGGCACAAAGCTGAAGGTGTCCCGGCCTGCCTGATCCCGACCGGGATATCGCGGAGCCCCCGTGAATCCTCGGTTCTCCAGCAGGTCAAGCAAGGAGGCGACGAACGGCGAGACAGCCGAGGCCGGCCTCCGGGCCATGTCACCGATATGGGCGACGTCCGCGGCGACGTCGGCGCCGGGTACGGAGCGTCCGCGGTCTGAGCCGGGCGGAAGCCGGGAAGCGCCCGGGGACGGAGATTTCTCCTCCCCCGGGCGCTGTTCCGTTGGGCGGGATGCCGGACGTGGTGAACCTGGTCCGGGAACGATGCAGCGGCCCGGTGTGCATCCGATGTGCGTCGGAGGCTGTGCACTGAGCCTCCGCCAATTCGAGGTCGCAGGCCAAAGGACAGGTGTGACCGGTTCTCGGGCTGCTCATGCTGGTGGCGGGCGGCAGTCTGCGAAGCGGATCGTCTGTCAGCGGTCGGCTTCGAGGCTCGCGGTGTCCGTCCGCACCGCTGTCCGGGGATGCGTTCGGGGCCGGCATCCGGGCGAGGCGGTGGCCTGCATCCCTTGCGATGCACGATGCGCGCCTTCGGCCCTGCCTTCCGTCGGCCGCGGCCTCAGACCAAGGCCGGCCTCAGCGGCGCTCGGGCAGGTCGGCCTCCGCCGGCAGGGTGGGGAGCGTGCGCTGCTCCTTGGCCGACGACGCCGCGGGCGCGGTCTTCTTTCCGCAGAAGGCCGCCTCCAGCGTCCCGCCGAGCGCCGTGTTCGCCGCGCCCCGGTTCGAGGTGTTCGCCATGGCGGAGAGCGCGCGCCGGCCGTCGCGGGTGGCGAAGGCGTACGTGTAGAAGCCCTGCACGGTGCCGGTGTGCCCGTACACCTGGGTGCCGCAGGACAGGTCGTAGCGGCGCAGCCCGAGCCCGTAGAAGCGGGTCTGGGTGGTGTCCGTCGGGGTGACCGTGGTCATGGCCTCCAGCATCCGGGGCGAGAGCAACCTGCCCCGCATGAGCGCGGTCGTGAAGGTGTTCAGGTCGGCCGGGTCGGAGATGACCGCGCCGGCCGACTGGGCCCAGGAAGCGGTCTGCTCGGTGGAGTCGACGAGCGGCGCCCCCGCCTCGTCGGGGTGGAGGTAGCCGCGCACGTGTGCCCCCTTGATCCGGGTCTGCGGGTGGACGTAAGAGGTGTGACGCAGCTTCAGAGGCTTGATGATGCGCTGCTCGTACTGCTTGTTGACCGTGGTCCCCGTGGCGTTCTCGATGAGCATGCCGACGACGACGAAGTTGGCGTTGGAGTACTTGTAGGCCACACCGGGCTCGGTGGTGCGGGGTTCGGCCAGCGAGAGGTCGACCAGTTCCTGGTAGGTGAAGACGCGGTTGCGCACGGCCTCGAAGCCCGGCACGGTCTTCGCGAACATGGCCTCGGTGTAGTCGGCCAGGCCGCTGCGGTGGGTGAGCAGGTGACGGACCGTGATGCGGTCGTCGGGCAGCAGTCCGGGAAGGTAGCGGTTGACCGGTGCGTCGAGCTCCAGCCGTCCCTCGTCGACCAGTTGGAGCAGCACGACGCTGGAGAAGGTCTTGCTGACACTGCCGATGCGGAAGCGTGCCCGGGTGTCCATGGCCTCGCCGGAGACCCGGTCGCGGACACCGGCAGTGCGCGTCCGGACGCCGTCGGGACCGGTGAAGCGGGCCATCGCGCCCGGAGCGCCGTTGGCCATGGCGGCGTTCAAAGCCGCGGTCACGCCGTCCATGTCGGGGGCGGGCGCGGCGGGGGTCGCGGGGCCGGCGGTGGCCGTGGGGGCTGCCGGTGCCGCGGAGGCCGCGGTGGCGGGGGCGAGACCGCCGGCGAGGGCGGCGATCAGGGTGGCACTCATGGCCAGACGTCGGTGCGTCGACAGGTGCACGTGGCTTCCTCGTTCTCGACTCGTCGGAAAACCGGCACACGCGTGGGGTGTGCCGTGGGGGGCTGGGAGGAGCGATCACTGCGCGCTGTCCGCAATCCCCATGGAGCATGAGTGTCAACGCGTCACGTCGGTTCCTGTCACGGGGCGCCGAT
The DNA here is from genome assembly GCF_053591575.1 of Streptomyces altiplanensis. Taxonomy (NCBI): domain Bacteria; kingdom Bacillati; phylum Actinomycetota; class Actinomycetes; order Kitasatosporales; family Streptomycetaceae; genus Streptomyces; species Streptomyces altiplanensis. Next base: position 89,595 of record NZ_JBSFUB010000018.1, read on the forward strand.
ATCCCGTCCGGCAGGGTGACAGGACCGTTTCGCCGGTAGGCCGCGGAGCGTCGGCGGGGTTCGGAGGCGGTCCGGGGCACAGAAGATACAGAAGATACCGGGCGTCCATCGTGCTCAACCCGCCAGATCCACTATTGACTCGCCAACTATCGCGCTCAGTCGCATTCGGGCCGGCGGGCTGTTCGGAGTGCGGCTGCTACAGGTCGAACTCCAACTGTTCGATGTCGGTGAAGCGGACTTCTTCCAGGGAGCCGGCGCGGCGGCCGCCGTCCTGGAAGTAGGTCTCTTCGGGGTGATCCCCCCGTGCCCGGAGCGGGCGGCGGTACTTGTCGAAGTCGTAGCCGCGGTCGGCGAACTGCCGGACCGGCCGGTGACGCGGCCGCCCGCGCACACCGCGGATACGGGGTATCGCGTCCAGCAGGGGCACCAGCTGAGTGACGTCGTGCCGGTTTCCGCTGCTCAGCGAGACTGCCAAAAAGGGGTGCCGTGCCGATCGGTGATCAGATGGTGCTTGCTGCCCAGACGTGCGCGGTCGACCGGCGAAGGTCCGGTGCGAGCCCCCTTCGAGGGCCCGGACATGAGAGCCGTCGACCGCCGCACCGTCCATGTCCAGCAGGCCCGCCGCTCGCAGTTCGGCCAGAAGGACCTCGTACAGGCGGGGCCACACCGGCCTCGGTCCCGTCCCGCAGACGCCGCCAGGCCGTCACTCCACTGCAGCCGATCCGCTCCGTGGGCACGTCCGCCCAGCTCACGCCCTTGCGCAGCACGTAAACGATCCCGCGCAGGGCAGCCCGGTCATCCACCGGCAGCCGACCGGGACACCTCCGGCGCCTCGGCGGACGCGGAGCCAGCAGTGGGGCTACCCGTTCCCACAGGTCATCAGGCGCAAGGTCATCCGGCACCCACACAACTCTGCTGCCACCAACGCCAACTGCCGAGCCCGGCAAGCGAACTGATACTGAGTTGATCAGTTAGTCGCTGAGGAGCCGCTCCCACAGCAGCCCGTCCCGCCAGCTCCCGTCGAGAAGGATCGAGGAGTGCGCGACGCCGTACGGACTGAACCCGTTGCGGCGCAGTACCCGCTGCGACGGCAGATTCTCCAGATTGGTGGACGCCTCGGCGCGGTGCAGCCCGAGTTCGTCCGTCATCACCCGGAGCACAAGCCCGACGGCGTGCCCGGCGTGCCCTTGATTCTGGGCGACGCCGGCGATCCAGTATCCGACGGAGCCGCGGCGCAGGTGCGGCTGCGGGAGGATGCCTCCGACGGTGACCTGCCCGATCACCTGGTCGTCGGCGAGCACCACGCCCGGCCAGACCGTGCCGGCCCGGTGTCCGGCCAGCAGGCTGTCGATCCGCTCCGCCTGGCCCTTTGGGGTGAAGAAGTCGGCGGGTTGGGCCGGTTCCCACGGCCGGAAAGCCTCGAAATCCCGCGTCCGATGCGCAGCGATCGGAGCGGCGTCGGTGGACTCGATCAGGCGGATCCTGGTGCTGCTGCCCATGGGCTGATCCTCGTCGCAGTGCGTTAGGTGAGGTGGCCAGCCCATGCGGGGCTGGCCGTGCCGCCGCAGCCTACGCCCGCTGGGGCGTCGAGCGGACCTTCGCCTGGGACTCCTCCGACTCACCTGCAGCGCCATCTGCTTGTGATGACTCCGCATCTCATTCTGAAATGGTCAGTTGTCGAGACCGTCCCCGAACGTGCTCATCGCCTGCTACTCCCCCGCTGTCGACGTCGGTGACGGTACCGTCCTTGAGGTACCGGGCGAGGTTGAGCTCCGGAGCGTTGAACCGCTCACGCGCTCCCTCGCCCCACAGCACGCTCTGGGTGCCCTCGTGTTTCGCCAGGCCCGGGTTCGCCCGAGCTTGAAGCCACCCGGGGCGACCGAGCGACCGATGAGGTCCGCTTTACCGGACCGTGGCCCCGGGGCGGCACCGGCCGTCAGGCCGTCGTCGCCCCGGCCCACGCCGTCACCTTCTCTGCACCGGTTCGAAGGTGCTGATCGTCTGGGCGAGAGGTCAGGCCGGGGTGCGCAGCCCCGCCAGGAGCCGGTCGAGCGCCTGCTCCGCGGCCTGCGGGTCTCCGCCCCGCGCGATCCAGAGCGCGGCCTCGTTCATCGCCCCCGAGAGCAGCCGGGCCAGGGGCTCCACCGGCTGATCGGCGATGATCCCGGCTGCGGCGAGTGCCGTCAGGGCCTCTTCGAGGTGCCGGGCGGAGGACTCCTCGTCCAGGGCCCGCCACTCGTCCCAGCCCAGCACGGTCGGTGCGTCCACCAGCAGGATCTGTCGCACCGCCGGGTCGGTCCCCGCGGCCAGGAAGGCCCGGCAGCCGGCCTGGAGCTGTTCCCAGAGGTTCTCGTACCGGTCGGCTGCGGCCGCGACCCGCTCACCCAGTTCCTGCTGCACCTCGGAGACGACGGCCCGGAAGAGCCCGGCTTTGCTGTCGAAGTGGTGGTAGGCGGCCCCCTTGGTGACCCCGGTGGCCCGCGCCACCTCGGCCAGCACCACGTGGTGGTACCCGTCGGCGGCGAACCGCCGCCGCCCTTCGGCCAGCAGTGCCTGCCGCGTGGCCGCCCGCTGCTCCGCCCGGTTGACCGCCATCGCGCGCACCGCCCTTTCCATTTCGCGTACCGGGGGTATGCTAACGCCACGACTCACATACCCCGGGTATGTGAAATGAAGCGGAAGGACCTCTGCCATGGCGAACGAACGCACGACCATGCCCACGACCCGGCTCGGCGGTTTCTACCCGGTGCTCGCCACCCGGGACGTGGCGGCCTCCCGCGACTTCTACACCCGCCACCTCGGATTCGAGGTGACCTTCGAGGCGGACTGGTACGTCAGTCTGCGCCGCCCCGACGCCCCGGAGTACGAGCTGGCCCTCCTCGACCACACCCACCCGACCGTCCCCCGAGGCCACCGGACCGCGCTCCAGGGCGGCTTGCTGCTGAACTTCGAGGTGGACGACGTCGACTCCGAGCACCAGCGGCTCGTGGCGGAGGCCGGACTGACCGAAGTACTGCCCCTGCGTACGGAGGAGTTCGGCCAGCGCCACTTCATCATCACCGCCCCCGACGGTGTGCTGATCGACGTCATCACCGTCGTCCCGCCCAGCGAGGAGTACGCCGCCCAGTACACCAGCACCTGATTCCCGAACCGGGCCCCAGGGGTTCAGAGCACCTCGCGGACCAGCGCCCTTCTGTGCGGCGGTAGGGCGGGCGGCGGGGCGAAGGATCCACCGTGTCGGCCTGATCCACCAGACGGTGCAGTCAACAGGCCATCCTCCAGCGCGGCGCGGCGGTGCTCGTACGGTTCGGCGAGCAGTTCCTGGCCGTCGATCTGCGGAAGGTCCAAGGCGTCGGCCTCAGGCCGTGTCCGTCGGCTTGAGGCCCTTGCCTGTTCCGGTGAGCTCGCGGCCGATGTCAGCTCCGGCCGGCACGCCTCCGGCCGCCGGTCCCATGCGCCGGAGACCAGGTGTGAGGGCGAGGGTGACCGCGACAGAGGCGGCAGCCATCACGGTCATGGCGGTCGCGGGTGAGGTGAGCTGCGCGATGCCGCCCGCGACCGCCGCGGCGACGCCCTGCATGGTGAACATCCCTGAGGAGTGCAGCCCGAAGGCGTGCCCCTTCAGCTCGCTCGGGACCAGGGACATCAGGCGTTCCTGGAGCAGCAGGTTGGCGGAGAAGCCGATCGACCCCACGGTCACGGCAGCGAGCGCCACGGGCAGCGGCGGGTGCAGGACGAAGATCAGATACGGGGTGGCGAGCAACAGCAGCAGTGGCGGCGCGCCGAATCTGTCGCGCCAGTGTCCGGGCAGGAAGCGGCCGGTCAGGGTGTCCCCCGCCAGCATGCCCACCGCGGTGAAGGCGAACAGGAACCCCGCGTGACGTGGTGCGTAGGAGACGAAGAGGGACTCGCAGCCGACGACGAGTCCGTTGGGCACCCACAGGGCGAGGTAGACGCGGCGCAGCGGTTTCGCTGCCCACAGGCGCGCGTTGGTCCGCCAGGTCTCGCTCGCGGACGGCCTGCCTTTTGCGCGGGGCGGCCGCCGCGTGAGACCGATGCGCGCTACGGCCGCGGCAACGACGTAAAGGGCGGCGCCGGTGAGCAGGGCCCCGCGCGGCGTCAGGACGTTGACGAGTACGCCGCCGAGGGCGTAACCGCAGATCTGCAGGCTTCCCGCGCATATGTTGAGCACCGATCGGCCGAGGAGGTAGCCCTCTGCGGGAAGGATCTCGGTGAGCAGCCCGTAGCGCACTCCGCCGCCGACCGAGCCGACCATGCCCTGCACCGACAGGATCACGAAGATCGCCCCCACGGACAGGCCGGGCAGCGCCAGGGCGGCGGTGGCCACGGCGAAGAAGAGCGCCAGGCCGACGGTCGCGGCGCGCGGCGGCAGGCGGTCCGCCGCCGACAGCAGGACACTCGCGCCGACCATCTGCGCCAGCTTCGGGCCGAACATGCCGAGGGCGGCGAGGAGCGGTGAGCCGGTCGCGTCGTAGACGAGCGTCCCCAGGGCCAGCCCGCTCGCCGTCAGGGCCGCCACGTGGGCGGCGGTGGCCGCGAGCAGTGGGGCGAACTCCGGGACTTCGAAGAGTTCTTGGTAGGTACGCATGGGCGGAGTGTCGGCGGACCTCCGGGCGCGGAGTTAATGTTTCGCGGGGAGGCGAAACCATTGGGCTGGTGGGAAGTCAACGCGGATACGCTCGCGAGCAGCCGGTTCGTCGTGTCGCCCCTCTGCGAGACGACAGCGAGCCTGATGGCCCTGGAGAAGGACTCGTCCGCACATCCGGCCGAGCGCCGCTGGCTGGACAGTCACGGGCCCGCCTACCGGGAACGGCTGTCCGCCGATCCGGTCACCGCCCTGCTGGTGCGCGTCGCGCTGGGCAGGCACCGGTGGATCGCCGACTTCCTGACGCCGGTGCCGTCCCGCGAGGGTGAGGCACAGGGCGGTGCGGAATTCCACGACGAGCTGGCACGGATCCGCGAGACGCCGGCCGGCACCGCCCGCGCCGATCTCGAGACCGCTCATCGCGGGCCGTTGCCGGGCCCGTTGCTGCGCCCCGGCCTGCCGGAGCGCATCGCCGACCTGCTGGAGTGGGTGTGGCAGGAGACTGTGGCGCCCGACTGGTCGCGGCGGCGGCGTGTCATCGAGGCCGATGTGGTCGCGCGTACGGGCCAGTTGAGCCGGGCGGGCTGGGCGGCCGCACTGGACGACATGCACCCGGAGATGCGGTGGCTGGGCGGCAACCGGCTGCAGATCAACACCCGTTCCTTCCCGCCCCGGCAACTGATGGGTTCACGGCTGCTGTTCGTGCCGGTCACGCCGCGCAGGGGATGGATCTCCATGGACCGGCCGGACTCCCACGGCGTGGTGCAGCGGAACGCCGTGGTGTACCCGTGCTCGGGCACGCTGGCGGAGCCGGAGCGGGCCGCCGCCCCGGAGGCGCTGGCCAGGCTGCTCGGTGCCGGGCGGGCGGGCGTGCTGGTGCTCCTGGACAGCCCGATGAGCACGACGCACCTGGTGGCGATGACGGGCCAGGGCCTCGGCTCGGTGGGCCGCCACCTCAAGGTGCTCCTGGACGCCGGTCTGGTCGGCCGCCGCCGTGCGGGACGGTCCGTGCTCTACTACCGCACGGCTGTCGGTGACGTGCTGGTGCGGGCGCAGGACTCCTAGCGACCGCGGGGCCTTACTGATCGTAGATCGTGCGCAGGTTGTGGCAGGCAGGAACTCGTCGTCGCCTACACCCGCGACCCCGAGGACGACAGTCCGCCCCACCATCGCCTGCGCGCCGACCCGGCCGGCAACCGCTCCCTCGACGACCTCGGACGCCAGATCGGTGCCAGTGCCCGCGCCCTCTCCCGCCGCCTCCGCGACGGCCTCGGCCTGACCTGCCCCCGGTGGCGCACTCGGGTCAGGCTCCACCACGCCCTGATCCTCCTGGCCGACGACGCCCCCGTCGCCGCCGTCGCCCACCGATGCGGCTGGTCGTCCGCCAGCACCTTCATCGACCTCTTCCGCCGCGCCTTCGGCCACACCCCCGGCACCCGCCCCACCGCCTGATGCGGGACTCATCCAGCGCCCTCGGTCGGCGGGCGTGCGGCACTCCGGCTACGGGACGAGCGCGACGAACGCCGGGGCCTGCGAGACGTTCTCGGGCTGGGCGTTTCCGTTGCCGCACATCGCTTGCCGGTGCAGGGACTCCAGCGCGTCGTCGATGGGGTGGTGCTGCGGCTGCCCCGAGGAGTCCGGCTTGTTCCACCTCATGAGGTTGATCGCAACGGACATCTGGCGCTTGCCGTCGGCCCGGGTCATGGACATCGTTCCGGCTCCCCAGGCCGAGCCGTCGTGGCCCCAGAAGGTGCCGCAGCCCGGGATGCCGACCCTGTGCAGACCGAGGCCGTAGTCGAGCGTCGTTCCGTCCAGGGCGATGACCGGGACGGTGCGCTGCATCTGCGCCAGCGACGACCGGTTGACGATCGTGCCGTCGAGCAGCTTGCCGTAGAAGCGGTTGAGGTCCTCCATGGTCGATACAAGTGCGGCGCTCGGCCCCACCCAGGACATGTTGTAGACGCTGTAGTCGCGTGGCGGGTCGATCAGGCCGTACATCGCCTCGTACATCCGCGAGTGCGGTCCCTCGATACGCGGCCCGGCCGGGAACCCGGTGTGCCGGAGCCCGGCGCGCTCGATGACGTGCCGGGTGATGTACTCCTCGGCCGTGGCGCCGGTGACCTGCTCCAGGAGTTGGGCGAGGAGCAGGTAATTGGTGTTGGAGTACCCCCCTGTCGGGCCGCCGGGCTCGCCGGCGGGAGGCGCCGTGAGCCCCATCTCGATCAGCTCGGCCGGGCGGAACTGCCTGAACCTGTTGTCGTCCAGGCTCTTGGGCGAGATGTCCGGCAGGGAGGGGAACTCCTTGAGGGACGGGAACGCGTAGCGGATGTAGTCGGGGATGCCGCTGGTGTGGTTGAGCAGCATCCGGACCGTGATCTTCCTGCCGCGCTCCCCCGGTACCAGCCGCGGCAGATAGCGGCCGATCGGTGCGTCGAGCCGGATCCGGCCCTGCTCGACCTGCTGCATGACCGCGGCGGCGGTGAAGGTCTTGGTGATGCTGCCGACGCGGTGCCGCATGTCGGGCCTGACGGGACGGCCGGTCCTGACATCGGCGGCCCCGGAAGCGCCGCGCCATATCCGGCCGGCGTCGCGCACCTCGGCGTACACCCCCGGCATCCCCGCACGGTGGACACCGTCCATGGCGGACTTCAGCTCCGCGGGATCGAAACCGGTCGACGGGCCCGCCGTGCCGGCCGGCACGGCCCTTGTCCCGTCGGGCGCGGGGCCTGCCGCCACCGTGCCCGCACACACACTCAGCGCGGCCACGCTTGCACATAGCACCAGTCGGATCTTCAAGGCATCCGTCCTTTCGTGATCGATGAGTTCAACGGGAATCTCCCCGCGCCGGCGGACGTCCAGGGCTCACTCGGCCAGAGCGCGGCGCAGAGCGGAGCCGAGTTCGGCGTTCTGCCGCTGCGAGACCTCGGCGGACAGGATGGCCTGCGACCCGTGGAAGGTGCCGGGCCACTGGTGCAGCTCGACCGACACGCCCGCCTGCAGCAGACGCAGCGCGTACGCGATGTTCTCGTCGCGGTTCGGACAGAACTCCGCGGTGGCGATGTAGGCCGGTGGCAAACCGGACAGGTCGGCGGCCCGCGCGGGGGCGGCGTACGGTGTGGCGGGCCGGGAGCCCAGGTAGTGCCGCCAGGCCGCGGTGGCCTTGTCGCGGTTGAACCAGGGCGTGTCGGTGAAGTTCCGCGCCGACCACGTCTCCTGCCGGTCGTCGAGTCCCGGCTGGTTGAGCAGTTGGAAGCGGATCGCAGGCCCCTGTTCGTCACGCGCCCGCAACGCCACCGCGGCCGCAAGTCCGGCGCCGGCACTGTGGCCTCCGACCGCGATCCGCGCCGGGTCGACGCCGAGTCCGGCCGCGTGCTCGGCCGCCCAGGTCAGTACGGCGTAGGCATCGTCCAGGGGGGCCGGGAACGGATGCTCGGGGGCGAGGCGGTAGGCCACCGAGATCACCACCGCGCCGGAGCTCTCGGCGATCCGGGTGGCCCACGGGTGTTCGGTGTCCAGGTTCCCCATGACGAATCCGCCGCCGTGCAGCCAGACGACGGCACCCTGCGCCCGGTGCGGTCGGTAGATCCGCACCGCCACATCCGGGTCGGCGGGCACCGTACGGTCCTCGACCGCCATGTTCGTGGTGTCCGGTGCCGGCACCGAGGCGGCCAACTCGGCGAAGTTCTTGCGCGCGGTGACCGCGTCAGTCAGGTCGGTCCTGGGGAACAACGGGATGAATGCTTCGAGTTCGGGATCCATGACGGCCATCCTCACGTCCGCCCCCCGAGGGGTCATCCGCCATCCGTCGCGCATCCCGTCCCGGTCACGCACCGATCGGCGCGCCCCTGTCCTTCTATCCTTCTGCCATGGAGGCACTGGCCGTACGGCTGTCGGGACTGGATCCGTACGTCGACGGCGCGATGCGCATCGTCGCGTTCTACGACACACTGATGCGCCGACGGGTGGATCTCCCGGCACTCGCCCGGGCCTCGGCGGGCTTGGCCGGGTGCGTCGCCGGGCTGCGACTCCACGGCACGGGACGGGCGACCCGCGTCTCGCCCCACGGCACGGAAGCGTCCACCCCGCCGTCACCGGCGTCCACCACGGCGCCGATCACCCTCGACGAGGAGGAGATCGGCACGGTGTGGCTGGAACGCCCCGGCCCGCCCAACCCGCTCGACGAAGTCCTCCTCGACCGGCTCGCCATCGCCGCCGCGGCGGCCGTCGAGCGGTACGGCCCGGCCAGCACCACCATGGCCGACCCCGCCCTCGTCGAACTGGCGATCAGCTCCGACAGCGACGAGGCAGCCAGAGCACGGGCGTTACGGCTCCTGGGGTTCGCCGCCGACCTGCCGGTCCACGTCGTCGCCGTACGCTCGCAGCTCCCGCTCGACCAGATCGGCGGCCTGGTCTGTCCGGCCCGTCCGGTGAAGGCCGCGCCACTCGCCGACGTGGGCGTCATCCTGGCCACCACCATGGATCCGGCCCGGTTTCCGGCAGACGTACGCGCGGGCATCGGCGCCGCCGCAAGCCCCGACCGCTCCTGGCGGCAGGCCCGCACCGCCCTCCGCTTCACCACCCCGGGCGAACCCGTCATCCGCTACACCGACCTGGGCGCTCTGGCTCTCCTGGCCGAGATACCTCGGGACACCTCACGCGACAACGCCGACGTGTCCGCCATCGCCCGAATCGCCGGCAACCCGGAAGATCTGGAGACTCTGGACGCCTACTGCGCCACCGGCTCCCTCCGCCGGGCCGCCGAACTCCTCCACCTGCACCACAGCAGCATCGCCCGCCGACTCGAACAGATCGCAAGGACCCTGGGGATCGAACTCACCGAACCCACCGGACTGACAAGGGCCAAGGTCGCCCTCATCGCATGGCGGCTGCTCAACGACTGAGGAAGACCCGCCTCGCCGCTCGAAACGAGGGCTCATAACGGGGGAGCCAGTCGATCAGCGCGTCCTCAGCCGGCGAGACCAGCGGCGTCTTCCCAGCACGCATCGGCCCGCTCGGGACTGCAAAACGACCGGTGCAACCCCTGATCGAGGAAGATGCACCGATGACCGGCGAGGACGTGGCCGAGGCCGAGTCTGTCGAGCAGTCCGAGGCGACTCCGTCGAAGGCGGTGGACGACCGGCTGATTGACGAGCTGACGGGCCGCTCTCAGGCCGAGGTCCTGCAACTGGCCGGCGAGGACGGGCTGTTACAGCAGCTGACGAAGCGGCTGCTGGAGTCCGCCCTCGAGGGCGAGGACAACAAACCATCACCACAAAGGCCGTTGCAGCATCAAGGAGCCGACGGCGAAGACGATCGCCGGCAAGGGACGGCAGCACCCGAAGACACAGGACGCCACCTCATGCCTTGCGCCCTTCCGGCCTGCCGGGAGCCCGTCGGCAGGCGCTGCGCCACCTGAGCACGAGTGGGCGGCCAGAGGCGAAGGCGCCGGCGAAGCCGACGGTCAGAGCAGGAGATCAGCCAGCCCGGCGGGACGGCCCGGGGGCTTGTCCCCCATGCGAGCCACAGCCAGGTGTCCACCGTGGGGTGACGATCTCCGGCCGCCGGGTCCGTAGCGTCCAGTGCAGCCCGCGGCGCACCGGCCGCGGCCCAGCAAAGGGGTTCCCGTGAGGTTTGTCTGGCAGTTCCTGACCGTCATGGCCGTATACGCCCTGGGCAGCAATGCCGTTAACGCGGTGAAGGAGAACGACTGGCTCACACTCCTCGTCGGTCTCACGACGGCCGCGCTCGCGGTGCTCGTGTACGGGTGGGTGGTGCGACGCACCGAGCACCGGCCGGCCCTGGACGTGGCCCGGGAAGGCGCTGTCGCCAAGACCGGCTGGGGGATGCTGATCGGGGCCGGGATGTTCGGGGCCGTCATCGTGAACCTCTTCGCCGCCGGGTACTACGAGGTCGACGGCCTGGGCTCGCCGACCGGAGCGATGGGACTGGTCGGCTTCATGGCCGCCGCGGCCGTGGCGGAGGAAGTGGTGTACCGAGGCGTCCTGTTCCGGATCATCGAGGAGCGGGCCGGCACGTATCTCGCCCTGGCGCTGACCGGCATCGTGTTCGGCCTCTCGCACCTGCTCAACGAGAACGCGAGCCTCTGGGGCGCCGTCGCCATCGCCATCGAGGCCGGCTTCATGCTCGCCGCCGCGTACGCCGCCACCCGCTCCCTGTGGGTCCCGATCGGCCTGCACTTCGGCTGGAACTTCGCCGCGGCCGGCATCTTCAGCACCGAGGTGTCCGGCAACGGCACCAACCAGGGGCTGCTGGACGCCGTGACGTCGGGACCGAAGCTGCTCACCGGCGGCGAGTTCGGCCCGGAGGGCAGCGTGTACGCGGTGGGCTTCGGGGCGCTGTTGACGATCGTGTTCCTGTGGCTGGCCCATCGGCGCGGCAACATCGTGCCCCGCTCCCGGCGCGCCGCGCGTGTCAACTCCACCGCTACACTTCCCCGGTGACCGATCGTCGGCGGATTCCGGAGCTGTGGCACCGGCTCGATGTCACGGTCCGGGACCTCCCGCTCGGGGTGCTGCTCCTGGTCGCGTCGCTCCTGCCGGCGTTCCGCGGCAACGGGACGGAGATCGGCGGCCTGCCGACCCAGCCCCTCGACGCACTGGGCGGCGTGGCGATCACCCTCCAGTGCCTGCCGCTCGCCCTGCGCCGGCGGTGGCCGGTCGCCTGCCTCGTCCTGGTCTCGGCCGGCTTCGCCGTCGACCAGCTCAACGGCTACCACCTGCTCGCGGGCACCGCGCTGCCCGTCGCACTGATGAGCGCGGGATCGTATCTGGAGCGGTACCGGCACGTCACCCTGCTCGTCCTGTCCGCGGCGTACGTGCCACTGGCGGTCGCGCTGTACCGGCGCGGTCCGGGCGAACCGCCGGGTGAGTTCGTGACGTTCTACCTGGTCCTGGCCCTCGCGTGGGGCGTCGGCGTGTGGCTGCGCTCCGCCCGGACTGCGGAGGCCGAACGCCGGGGCCGCGTCGCCGAGGACGCCCGCAGCGCCGAACGCGCCCGCATCGCGCGCGAGCTGCACGACGTGGTGACCCACCATGTGACGGCGATGGTCGTCCAGGCCGAGGCGGCACGGTATTTGACCGCCACGCCCGATCGCCTGGACCAGACCCTGACCGCCGTCAGCGGCACCGGCCGGCGGGCCATCACCGACCTGCGGCACCTGCTCGACCTGCTCAACCCGGACCACGGCACGGGTCACGGCAGCGAAGGCAGGACGCCACCCGTCGGCAGACTGCTCACGCTCGTCGAGCAGACGCGACGGGCCGGGCAGCCGGTGGAGTTCACCGAGGAGGGCACGCCGGCGTCGTCGACCGGCAGCGCCGACCTCGTGGCCTACCGCGTTGTGCAGGAGGCTCTGACGAATGCCCTCAAGCACGACCACGGAAGCCGCACCTCGGTGCTGGTGCACCATGGTGAAAGGGAGATCACCGTGGAGGTCGGCACGGACGGCTCGGGTTCGCGGGCCGGGTCCCCCGGCGGCAGCGGGCGGGGTCTGGCCGGTCTGCGCGAACGGGTCGACGTCCTGGGTGGCGACTTCAGCGCGGACCGCCGGGTGGGCGGCGGCTTCGTCGTCCGGGCCCGGATACCCGCGGGGAGCCTGTCATGAGTGCGCCGGTCCGGGTCCTGGTCTGCGACGACCAGGTACTGATCCGCACCGGGCTGGCGACGATCATCGACGCCCAGCCCGACCTGGAGGTGGCGGGCGAGTGCGGGGACGGGCAGACCGCGGTCGACCTGGCCGGCGAACTGCGTCCGGACGTCGTGGTGATGGACGTACGCATGCCGGTGCTCGACGGCATCGAGGCCACCCGCCTGCTGGCCGGTGCCGGGGTGGCGCATCCTGTCAAGGTGCTGGTGGTGACGACGTTCAACCTGGACGAGTACGTCTACGAGGCGCTGCGCGCCGGAGCGAGCGGCTTTCTGCTCAAGGACGCGCCGCCGGACCGGCTGCTGCAGGGCATCCGGACCGTGGCCATGGGCGCGGCTCTGCTGGACCCCGAGGTGACGCGACGGCTCGTGGGCCGGTACGCCGCCCGCATCCGGCCCACCGGGGGCACCCCGCACGACATCCCGCTGACCCCCCGGGAAACGGAGGTCCTCCGCCTCATCGCGGACGGCCTCTCCAACAGTGAGATCGCCGCGGCCCTCGTGATCAGCCCCGAGACCGTCAAGACCTTCGTGTCCCGCATCCTCGCCAAACTCGGTCTGCGCGACCGCGTCCAGGCGGTCGTCTACGCCTACCGCCACGGACTGGTGACCTGACACGTCGCGCGCGTACCGGCGTCGGGCCCGTTGACCTCTCCATGCCACCCCCTCACCTTTTCGACGTTCGTAATCACAGATGGCGTTCGACACTACAAATCAGCCGTGTCGTGCGCCCAGTCGAGAGGCGGCCCGCACGAGCGGTGCCGACGACCAGCCGTTCGGGTCTGTCAAGCGAACGTGCAATCAGGGTGGTCGGGGTTACTGACGGGCTGCGGAGAGTCGGCCGTCGAAGGTGATGTCGAAGGTGTTCAGGGCAGTCTCCCGGCGCACGGTCCAGCGGGCCCGGCCCTTGCCGCGGGGTCCGGGGACATGATGGCCATGCAGGCGCACTCCAGGGCGGCGGTCTCGTTCGGGGAGTGGCCGCGGGCCTTGACCGCCCGCCGGATCCTGGTGTTCACGGACCCGATCGCGTTCGTGGTGCAGACGACGCCGCGGATCGAGGTCGTATGCCGCGCCCGCGCCACCTTCTACGCGCGCACGGCGTTGGTGACCGGTTCGCTGACCACGATCAGCACCGCTTGTAGCGGAATCTTCGCCCTCTGCCCATGCCCGGTCCGGTGAGCCGCAGAGAAACGGGCTACGTGGGTCCGGCCTGCCGGTCGGCAGCGGCCAGCAAGAGCCGCGCCTTCTCAACGGTGGAGGCGATGGTGAAGATCTCCTCTGCCCCCACCAG
>NZ_JBSFUB010000019.1:0-93665 GCF_053591575.1 Streptomyces altiplanensis
CCATGTGCACCGGGATGCGGATGGTGCGGGCCTGGTCGGCCATCGCGCGGGTGATCGCCTGCCGGATCCACCAGGTGGCGTACGTCGAGAACTTGTAGCCCTTGGTGTAGTCGAACTTCTCCACCGCGCGGATCAGACCCAGGTTGCCCTCCTGGATCAGGTCCAGGAAGAGCATGCCGCGGCCGGTGTAGCGCTTGGCCAGCGAGACCACGAGGCGGAGGTTGGCCTCCAGCAGGTGGTTCTTGGCGCGGCGGCCGTCCTCGGCGATGATCTCCAGCTCGCGCTTGAGCTTAGGCGCGAGCTTGTCGCTGTTGGCCAGCTTGTCCTCGGCGAACAGGCCCGCCTCGATGCGCTTGGCGAGCTCCACCTCCTGCTCGGCGTTGAGGAGGGGGACCTTGCCGATCTGCTTGAGGTAGTCCTTGACAGGGTCGGCGGTGGCACCGGCGACAGCGACCTGCTGCGCGGGCGCGTCGTCCTCGTCCTCGTCGGAGAGAACGAAGCCCTTCTCCCCGCCCTCTTCTTCTTCGTCGGCGCCCGCCTTGACCGGGATCTCCTCGGTGGAGTCCTCGCCGTCGGCGGCCTCGTCGGCGCCCTTCTTGGCGGAGGCCTTCTTGGTGGCCGTCTTCTTGGCCGCGGTCTTCTTCGCAGCGGTCTTCTTGGCCACGGCTTTCTTGGCGGCGGCCTTCTCCCCCGGCCCGGGCGTGGCGGCGGCCTCGGGTGCGACGGCCTCGTCGGCCACCGCGTCCACGGTCTCGGACGCCGGAGCGGCGGTGGCGGCGACCGTCTTCGCGGGGGCCGCCTTGTCCGCGACGGATTTGGTGGCGGTGCGCTTGACCGGGCTCTTGGCCGCGACGCTCTTGCGGGGGCGCTTGGGCGGCTCCGCGGCGGTGACCATCAGCGTCACACCCTCTTCCTCGAGGATCTGGTTGAGGCTGCGCAGAACGTTCTTCCACTGGGCCGAGGGAATCTGGTCGGCCAAGAATGCCTGGCGCACGTCGTCGCCCGCGATCTGCCCATCAGCCTTTCCCCGCTCGATAAGCGCCATCACAGACTCGGACTCGGCGATCTCCGGCGGGAGCGTACGGGATGTGCTGGCCGACACGAACAACCTCTCGGAACGATGGAAACGGCTTCCGGCCTCGCCCTGAGTACGGGCCACGACCGACGACATCGGCTGGGGATGTACCGACGGCGCAGGTTGAACCTCGGACTGGTTACAGCGCCAGGTTCAGCGGCTGTATTCCCTCTTCGGCTGTCACCTCTTAGGTCATCGCACAGTTCCGAGGAGTGTTACGCCCAATCTGCGTGGCCCGAGTCACACGCCGTACGGAGCGCGGAAGAGCGGAAGGAACACCGGCTCACAAGCGTGTCGCCGGACCCGTGGGATCCGGCGACACGAGGTTCGTCAGCGCAGTCGGGCCGCAAGGCACACACCCCGGCCGTGGTCCGTGATCAGTGCTCGCGCGGCGCCGGCACCACACGCTCCACTTCCGGGTGTGTGGTGAGCAGTTGACGCATGGCGGTCTCGGCGGCCATGGCATCGCCCGCGGCGAGCGCGTCCACGATGCGGGAGTGGTGGACGAGAGCGGCCTCAGTCGGGCGGTCACAGCCGATGAGGGACCCTCCGGACACCTGAAGGGCGGCGGAGACGATGCCGGAAAGGTGTTCGAGCATGCGGTTGCCCGCGAGCTGGATGATGAGCGAGTGGAATTCGGCGTCGGCCCGGGAGAACGTCAGGGAGTCACCCTGCGCAAGGGCGTGGCCCATGATCTCGACCATGTCGCCGAGGCGCTGCTGGAGGTCGTCGCGTCCGTGGCCGACCGCGAGGCGGGCCGCGAGCGGCTCGATCATCCACCGCAGTTCGCCGAGTTCACGGCGTTGATCGTCGCGCTGCGGACCGAAGGCCCGCCACTCGATGATGTCGGGGTCCAGCAGGTTCCAGTCACTGACGGGGCGGACCCGGGTGCCGACGTTGGGACGGGCGCTGACCAGGCCTTTCGCTTCAAGTACGCGCAGGGATTCGCGCACGACGGTGCGGGAGACCTCGAAGCGCTGGCCGATCTCCTCGGGGACGAGCGGGCGGTCGGCGCCCAGGTCGCCGGAGACGATCATCTGGCCGAGCTGCTGGACGAGTTGGCCGTGGAGCCCGCGGCCCCGGCTGCCTGCCGAACGGCGGCCCACCCGGCCCAGGTCCGGGTCGCCCCCGTCCCAGGAGGGCATGCCGACGCGGTCGGCGCCCGGCGCCTCCGCGTAGGGATAGCGGTCGAGTTCACCCGGCCCGGCGAGGCCTGAATCGGCGGAGCGGGCGGCGGTCATCATGGTGTGCGCAAGGGTACTCACGGATCCTTTGTCGGCGTGACTTCCGTGCCCCTTGAGGTCTTTGGTGAAAAGCACACGAAAGGGTGATCGTCGCCCGCCCTGTAATTGACGACTTATCGGAAATACCCGGGCGTTCTCAGGGGAGTTATGAGTCGTTGACGGCCTTCACCGCACAAGTCGGTCACCAATGAGCACTGCGACGAAGGCCGACGAACAGATACGCGCAGAGAAGGGCACACAGCGACAACGCCAGTGCGGCACCGACGGGTTGGGCCGCGACTCTCACCGCGGCCACCAGCCACCGGTCGGCCTCGTACGGCCACTGCAGCCACGCCACCTCGCGCAGCCTGCCCGGGAGTCCGGCCACCGAACGTACGGACGGGCTCAGGATCATCTGCTGTGCGACCGGCGCCACGAGGACCGGCACGGCGAGTACCGCGGCCACTCCGGGGGCCGTCGCGCGGAAGACACCGGCGCCCAGCAGTCCGGCCCAGGCGCAGCCGACGGTGAGGCCGGACCAACTTGCCGCCATGGACGCCCATTTCTCCGGTACGCGCAGCAAGTCCTCGCCGTACACCAGCCGCAGGGCCTCGGCGTCGGCCACCACGACGAGCGCCCCCAGGAGCAGCGCGGTGGCGGCGGAGACGATCAGCTTGGCCAGGAGCAGCCCGAGGCGGCGTGGGACCGTGCCGCGGGCGGCGGCGAGGGCGGGGTACCGGAACTCCTCACCGAAGGCGATCGCGCCGAGCAGCCCGGCGCCGAACGCCGCGGGCGGCAGGGGCAGGATGTCCGGCCAGGCGGCGAGAAGGCCGGGCAGGGGGGCGCTGCCCCGGCGCGCGAGCAGCACGGAGATCACCACGGACGCGACGAGGACGGTGGCCGCGGTCAGAAGGGCGGTCCTCGTGCCGAGGAGGCGGTGCAGTTCGTAGCGCAGGGGGTGGAGCGGGCTGCGCGCCGGGCGCAGGGGCAGCGGTCGCGAGGACGGTTCCGGCGCCGCGACGGGCCCCTCCGCCTCGCTTTCGCCACGCCCGGCGGCGGCCGGGGAAGCCGGGGAAGCCCGGGAAGGGGACGCGGCCGGCTGCTCCGGAGCGGGGGCCGGGCCGGTGTCGCCGATCTCGTCGGCGAGCCGGTGGACCGGGATGCCGTGACGGAAGGCCGTCTCGCCGATCTGCGCGCAGTCGCTGCCGTAGACGGAGAGGTGGCTGCCCCCCTCGGTGACGACCTCGACGGAACGCCGGGCCGCGCGGGCTTCGCGGGCGACAAGGACGCCCAGGCGGGCGGCGTGCGGGGTCCTGACGACGACGCGGGGGCGGAGCCTGGTCCTGGCGAACTCGGCCGCCTCCTGGTCCGCGACGAGGCGGCCGTCGTCGATGGTGACGACCCGGTCGGCGGTACGGGCGGCTTCCTTGGCGTCGCGCGTGGTGTACAGCACGGTGCCGCCCCGGGCCGCATGGCCACGCAGCAGTCCGTACACCCAGCTGTTCTCGCGCGGGGACAGACCGTCGGCCGGCTCGTCGAGGAGGAGGGCGTGCGGGTCGCCCAGCAGGGCGGAGGCGAGGCCGAGCCGGCGGTCCATGCCCCGGGAGAGCGTGCTGAGGCGCTGGTCGCCGAGGTCGGCCAGGCCGACGAGACCGAGCATGTCGTTCGCGCGGCCGGCGGGCACGCCGGCCGCGGCGCAGAGCATGCGGAGCTGGCCGCGGGCGGTACGGGCGGGGTGGCCCGGCACGTCGCCGAGGAGCGCCCCGACCTCGCGGGCGGGGTGGGTGATCCGGTGGAGGGGGCGTCCGCGGAAGTACGTGACACCGCGGCCGGGTTCGAGGCCGAGCATCAGCCTGAGCGTCGTGGTCTTGCCGGATCCGGCGGCGCCGAGGAGGGCCGTGACCTGCCCTGGCCGCGCCTCGAAGGTCAGGTCGTCCACGGCGGGCGGGAGTTTTCGGCGGGGGGCGCTGGTGAGTCCGATGGCCTGGAGCATCGCTTCTCTCGCGGAAGGGGAGACCGCTCGGCGGCAGGGCGGTACTGCAGCAAGATAACGCGATATATCCGACTTCTGGCGCAGCGAAGCAACTGCGGGTGTCAGACCAGGGGTGCCGGTCCGGTGGGCCGGGCCCAGGTGCCGGGCCTCGGGTGCCGACCTCGGGTGTCAGACCTCGGGGCGCAGCATCGGCGGGTTGAGCAGCGTCGCCCCGCCGGCCCGGAACAGTTGCGCAGGCCGGCCGCCCTGCCGGGTCGTGGTCCCGCCCGAGGGGACGAGGAAACCAGGGGTGCCGGTGACCTTGCGGTGGAAGTTCCGGGGATCGAGCGCGACGCCCCAGACGGCTTCGTACACCCGGCGCAGCTCGCCGACGGTGAACTCCGGGGGGCAGAAGGCCGTGGCGAGCGACGAGTATTCGATTTTGGAGCGGGCGCGCTCCACGCCGTCCGCGAGGATCCGGGCGTGGTCGAAGGCGAGCGGGGCCGGAGGCTCGTCCTCGCGGCTGTGGTCATCCTCCTGGCCGAGCAGGGCCTCCACCGGTGCCCAGCGCACGCTGTGCGCGTCACCGCCCGCCCGCGGAGCGGGAAGGTCCGGTGCGAGCACCAGATAAGCCACGCTCACCACCCGCATCCGGGGGTCCCGCCCGGGGTCCCCGTACGTGGCCAGCTGCTCCAGGTGCGCCCCGTTCCCGGGCGAGGGGGCACCGGGGTCGTGCGCGCACAGTCCGGTCTCCTCGGCGAGCTCGCGTGCCGCCGCCGCCCCGAGGTCCTCCTCCGCCCGGACAAAGCCGCCGGGCAGTGCCCACCGGCCCTGATAGGGCTGCTCGCCCCGGCGTACGACCAGCGCGCAGAGTGCGTGACGGCGCACGGTGAGCACGACCAGATCCACGGTGACGGCGAAGGGAGGAAAGGCCGATGGGTCGTAGGGCGACATGCCGTGATCATAGTCGTCTGCCTGACGATAAACAGTCCTCCTGCCGGTGAAGCCGCGGTCCGCGCCGCCCTCTTCGCACCGCTCCCCGGCGTCCACGGTTCAGCCGCCCAACTGGAGTGTTCCGGCGGCTTCCTCGACCATGCCGAGGCCCAGCCTGCTGATCCGTACGGCGAAGGGCTCCCCCGCCACGCGCAGTCCGGACAGCTGCACGGCCCCGAGCGGCGCACTGCGCACCGGGAACAGCGCCACCGTGCCGGCCGGGGCGTCCGGGCGGATGCCCGCGAGCGCGGTGAGCAGGTGGACACCGGCCGCGGCCGCCACCGCCGCGGGGCGGCACGCGGCCGGGTGCGGCACGGGAAGGCTGCCCGCGGTGCGCTGCTCGCCCGCGTACATCTCGGGCAGCCGGTTGCCGAAGGCTCCCGCGGCGTCGAGGACGCCGCGCAGCAGGGCTGCCGCTTCCCTCTCGTATCCGGCCGCCGCGAGTCCCGCGACGGCGACGGCCGTTTCGTGGACGCGCACCGCGCCACCGCGGTGGCCGAAGGGGTTGTGACCGCTCTCTTTGGCGCCGAGGCTGCGCAGCCCCCAGCCCGAGTCCATCGCGGGACCGCCCAGCAGTCTCGCCACCTGTTCGGTCTGCACCTTGTCCAGCAGGCCGGGCGCCTGTCGCCCGGCGCCGAGCAGGCCGGTGTCCAGGAGGTGCGCGGCAAAGCCGCCGAGGTGCGGAACGATCCGTCCCCCCGCGGTACGGGCCGCCGCCGGCCTGCCTCCCGCACGGTCCTCGATCCAGAAGTCCTCCTGGAACGTACGGCGGAGCCCTCCCGCCCACTCGCGCCATCCTTCGGCTCCCGGGCGGCCGCACTCGGCCAGCAGGTCCGCGCCGAGCACCGCCGCGCGGTGGGCATGGGCCTGGGTCTCACTGCGCCGGGGCCCTCCGGGGCCCCGTTCCCCCAGACAGCCGTCGCCGTCCGCGGCTCTGCGCAACCAGAGCAGACAGCGTTCGGCCACGGGCAGCAGCTCCTCCAGATCCTGCTCCGCCAGCCCCCACCGCCTCGCCTCCGCGAGCACCACGGGGAAGGCCAGCGTCGCCTCCACACCCGTACAGCTGGGCGGGAGGTGCGGGCCCGCGTCCCTGAGCGGGCCCGGGAGCCGGCCCTGGTCGGGCCCCGGGCCCGGCAGCTGGGTACGGGCGAGGGTGCGCAGCGTCGTCGCAGCGAGCCGGGTGCCGAGCGGCAGCGTCATGCGCGCCGCCCACAGCGCCTCGGCGGGCGCGAGTCCGCAGCGCCAGGGCACCCCCGCCGCCAGGTACACATCCGCGGGATGGCGCGGGTCGCGCGTCAGCAGGGCCCGCAGATCGTCGAGACTGCTCCGCAACAGCTCCCGCACCCGCGGATCGTCCCCCTCCGCCGTCGCCTCGGAGAACGGGCCCGTTCCGGTCTTCGCGAGTGGCCGGGCACCACGCTCCGCACGGATCCGCAGTTCGATGGTGCGCGAGGCGCCGGGCAGCAGTTCGATCTCCCAGCGCAGCAGACCGGCGGAGGCGATCGCGTCCTCGGGAGGCGGGTCGGCGGTGACCACGGCCTGGGCCCCCGCCGCCGACCAGCGCATGCCCGAGGCGTGGACGCTGGCGGGCAGCTCGGGCCCCGAGCGGCCCGCGGCGACGGCGCCCAGGTCCGCGAGGTCGGTGCCGAGCCCGATCTCCACGCGGAGCCGCACGGCACGCCACGCCGAGCTGCGCAGGACGATCCGCTCCGTGCCTCCGGCGTGCCGCAGCCGCTCCACGGCGATCTCGGGGTCCGGACCCGCACCGGCCGGGGGACGCACCACACCCACGAACCGGGCGCGGGACGCGGAGACCAGCCGGCCCTGCACAGCGACCGGTTCCCGTCCCGCGACCCGCAAGTGGCAGCGGGAGAGCAGCCGTCGCCCCGACCGGTAGAAGCCCTCCAGGCCGTGGCCGGTGAGCTGCCCGTCTTCCGCGGAGAGCGCGAGCCCGGGCAGGTCCGCACAGACCAGCAGGGCATGGACCGAAGGCAGCTCACCGGAGGGCCGGGCACCTCCCGCGAGGTGTCTTCCCCCGGCGGGGTACGGGGCGGTGAGGGTCATACGGTGCCTCCTCTGCGCTCGTGACAGCCGCGTGGGTCGAGACGGCGCGGGGCGTTCGCGGTACCGCCATACGTGTGAACGTCCGCGTCGCCGCCGTGGTAACGGCCGTCATCGCCCGCTCCTCCCCCGCGGACTGTCCCGCCGGCTGTCCCGTCGGCGCGCACGGCCTCGCGCGTCGGCTGCCGCCGGCCGCGCCCCGGCCGGCGGGGCACTCTGCTTGGCGGCGGCCTGCGGCCGTACGGAACGCGTGGTGGCACGTGTGCGTACGACACGTGGACGGAGCCGTTTGTGTTCCGCACGCTCCCGGCGCTCCTCGCGCAGACAGCGCCGCAGGCCTTCCGGGTCGATGCCCTCGTTGCACGCCTGGTGCAGAAGCCGGGCGAAGGTGTACTCGGGGTCGGCCCGCAGGGCGCGGTCGAGGGCCACCCTCGCCCCCGGCTCGTCCCCGGTCGACCAGGCGACCCATCCGGCGAGGGTGAGCGGGGCGGCGGCATGGGTGTCGTACGCTCCGGCGCACCGGCGGGCGAGCGCCCGCCAGAGCCGCAGCGCGGGCTCGGCGTCCGCCCCCTCCATCCACTCCGCAGCCCGGTCCCTGGTCTCCCGGTCCTGGAGCCCGAGGATGACGGCCGCAGCCTCGTCGTGGGCGATGAGGGCGTCGTCGCCGGCGTCCGCGTCGGGCCAGCCTGCCGTGGCCGGCCCGTTCTCGCCGAGGCGCTTCATCAGCCGGCGGGCCAGGCCGAGCGTCTCCGCCGTGACCCGCTCACGCTCGGTACCGCTGAGGATCCGGGGCACCAGCGCGAGCCCCGCCGCGTCCAGTGCCCGCACCTGCTCCTGCTCCTGGCCGGCCGGCTGCTGCGGGGGCGCGAGCCTGGCCTCCATCTCCCGCAGGGATCCGCGCACCTGGATTCCGGCGTAGGCGGCGGCCGCGGCCATCACCGAGGTGCCCGGCATCGCCAGGACGTTCCCGTCGGGCGGGCAGCAGCGCTCGTCGGGGCAGCAGTAGGACCAGTACCTCCCGTCGGAGATGCACAGCGCTTCGGACACGGGCACGTCGAGCGCGCCGCACGCGGTGCGCAGCCGTTGCGCGAAGGGGCGCAGCCGCTCCATCACCTGCCTGCCCGACTCGCCCTCGGCCGGGTCCTGGCAGAGGAAGACGACGATGCCCTCGGGACGGGCTCCCCGCCGCTCGCTGCCTGTCACCAGGCAGTCGGCGAGCTGGTCGGAGACGAACGGCCATTCCTTCGGCGAGCTCGGGATGCCGAGCCTGAGCCGCCCGCCGAACCGGCCCCTGCGGCCGTGCAGCGCGACCATCACCACGCTGTCGGTCGGATGGAAGCCCATGAGGTACGGGAGGGCGTCGGCAAGTTCGGCGGGGCCCCGCAGGGTGATCTGGTCGCCGGCGGAGGGCCTTGTGGGTTCGTGGTGGTTGTTCATGGCTCGACGTTCCCGCAGAAGCCGTCCGCGCCGCCAACCCTGTGGATAACTTTGTCCACAGGCTGGAGGCCTCATTCGCGCAATGTCCGAGGCATCGGGTTGCATGGGGGCATGACCAACGCAGACCTCAGGTCCTCGGCCGATTCCGTACTCGCCCGCCTCGTCGGAGACACCACCGGCGCCGCCAGGCTGCGCGAGGACCAGTGGCGGGCCATCGAGGCGCTCGTCGCCGACAAGCGCCGGGCCCTGGTCGTGCAGCGCACCGGCTGGGGCAAGTCCGCCGTGTACTTCGTCGCCACCTCCCTGCTGCGCGAGCGCGGCGCCGGGCCCACAGTGATCGTTTCGCCGCTCCTCGCGCTCATGCGCAACCAGGTGGAGGCGGCGGCGCGGGCAGGCATCCGCGCGCGGACGATCAATTCGTCCAACACGGAGGAGTGGGACACGGTCCAGGCCGAGGTCGCGGCCGGCGAGGTGGACGTGCTGCTGGTCAGCCCCGAGCGGCTGAACAACCCCGACTTCCGCGACGAGGTGCTGCCCAAGCTGTCCGCCGCCACCGGCCTGCTGGTGGTGGACGAGGCCCACTGCATCTCGGACTGGGGTCACGACTTCCGGCCCGACTACCGGCGGCTGCGCACCATGCTCGCCGAGCTTCCGCCGGGCGTCCCCGTACTCGCCACCACGGCCACGGCGAATGCCCGCGTGACCGCCGACGTCGCGGAGCAGCTGGGGACGGGCGCGGACACGGACGCCCTGGTGCTGCGCGGCCCGCTGGACCGGGAGAGCCTCAGCCTGGGAGTACTGCGGCTTCCGGACGCCGCTCACCGCCTGGCCTGGCTGGCCGACCACCTCGGCGAGCTGCCCGGATCCGGGATCGTCTACACGCTGACGGTCGCCGCCGCCGAAGAGGTCACGGCGTACTTGCGCCAGTGCGGCCACACCGTCGCGTCGTACACCGGCAGGACCGAGAACGCGGAGCGGATGCAGGCCGAGGAGGACCTGCTCGCCAACCGGGTCAAGGCTCTGGTCGCCACCTCCGCGCTGGGCATGGGCTTCGACAAACCGGATCTCGGTTTCGTCGTGCACCTGGGCTCGCCCTCCTCCCCCATCGCGTACTACCAGCAGGTGGGACGCGCGGGCCGTGGTGTGGCCCATGCCGAGGTGCTGCTCCTGCCGGGCCGCGAGGACGAGGCGATCTGGCAGTACTTCGCCTCCGTCGCCTTCCCGCCGGAGGAGCAGGTACGCCGCACGCTCGACGCGCTGGCCACGGCGGGGCGCCCGCTGTCGCTGCCCGCGCTGGAGCCGATCGTCGACCTGCGGCGCACCCGTCTGGAGGCGATGCTCAAGGTCCTCGACGTGGACGGCGCGGTGCGCAGGGTGAAGGGCGGCTGGACCTCCACGGGGCAGCCGTGGGTGTACGAGGCCGAGCGTTACGCCTGGGTCGCCCGGCAGCGCGCCGCCGAGCAGCAGGCCATGCGTGACTACGCGACGACGACCGGCTGCCGGATGGAGTTCCTGCGGCGCCAGCTGGACGACGAGGAGGCCGCGCCGTGCGGCCGGTGCGACAACTGCGCAGGGGCCCGGTTCGGCGACACGGTGTCCACGGGGGCCCTGGACACGGCACGCGGTGAACTCGGCAGGCCGGGGGTGGAGGTGGAGCCGCGCAAGATGTGGCCGACCGGTCTCGCCGCGGTCGGCGTGGACCTCAAGGGGCGCATCCCGCAAGGTGAACTGGCCCTCCCGGGACGGGCGCTGGGGCGGCTCTCGGACATCGGCTGGGGCAACAGGCTCCGTCCGCTCCTCGCGGCGCAGGCCCCCGACGGCCCGGTGCCGGACGATGTGGCGAACGCGGTGGTCAGTGTGCTGGCCGACTGGGCGAAGGGCCCCGGAGGCTGGGCTTCCGGTGGCTCCGACGCCGCAGCGCGCCCGGTCGGGGTGGTCACGGTCGCCTCGCACAGCAGGCCCGTGCTCATCCGGTCGCTCGCCGGCCGGATCGCGGAGGTGGGCAGAATGCCGCTGCTCGGCACCGTCGAGTACACCCCCGAGGCAACGGGCGAGCGGATGTCGCACACCAACAGCGCCCAGCGGGTGAAGGGCCTTCACCGGGCTCTGACGGTGCCGCCCGAACTGGCCGCCGCGCTGGCCGCGGCCGGTGGTCCGGTACTGCTCGTCGACGATCGCCAGGACACCGGCTGGACGCTCGCGGTGGCGGCCAGACTGCTGCGCCGGGCCGGAGCGGAGGGGGTGTTCCCACTGGTCCTCGCCGTTCAGACGTGAGCGGGAGGCATTGCCCGCGGCCGACTTGGGCAGGGATATCCACGTCATACCCGCAGATTTCAGTCGGCCTCGTCAATTGCTCGTTGCCGCATGCCCCACAGGGCAGCGAGAATTGGACCGCTCCCCCGCACGGCCCGCCTGTGGACCGGAAGGGCTGTGCCGCGGTGCGCCCCAACCGACCCTGCCCACCCTCTGGGCGCGTATGCGAAGGGAGGACCGTGACCTTCGGATTCGCTCCGTCCGCCGCCTCGTTGAACCCCGCCGACACCGTCAGCCGTCTGGGCCGGACACTCGAACCGTCCGAGTGGGCGGCCGCAGGCATACCGCTGCTGCGCAATCCGCGTGAAGTCGTCAGCGGACTGCACGCGCGGCATCGCCCCACACCGGCCACAGCAGTCGTCGCCGTCCTCGACACCGAGGAACGGCTCACCGCCAGTGCCTCGTTCGCCCGGCGCTCCGTCCCCGCCGACGGCTGGGAGTTCCGCAACGTCCTGCTCGCGCACCTGCGCCGCGTCATCCCGCACGACCTGCGCCGCCGCACGCCCGTGCGGACCGCCGTGCTGCTCTACTGCCGCGACGGCGACGAGCGCTGGACCGAGGAGGACGGGGCGTGGATGTGGGGTCTGCGGGACGCCTGCACGCTGCACGGGCTGCGCTGCGGCGCGTACATCACGCTGACGCACAGCGGCTGGCAGGTGCTCGGCGAAGGCCGTGGCGGCCGTCGCCCGAGCACCGGATCACACCCGGTCGGCCTGGCGGAAGCCGAAGCCGAGGCCGAGCCGTCCCCGCCGCGCACGGGCGGCGGGGCGGCGGACGCGCTGCGACGGGCGGTGGCCCGCTGAAGCGGTCCGCCGGCCTGCGCGCCTCTCACCCGCCCCGCGGACCGCGCAGGGCCTGAGGAGACCTGCGCCTCAGACGCCCGCGCCGAGCACCGCGTTGACCCGCTGCGGGTCTCCGCACACGATCAGCAGCACGCTCGCACGCGCCTTGGCGGAGGGCAGCACACGAGTCAGCACCTCGTCGCTTCCGCCGCCTTCGCCGTTGACCGCGACAACGACGACGGGCCTGGCGACGGTCCGCTCCGCGGCGGCGTCCGCGTAGAAGACGTCGTCACGGGCATCGTGCTGGGCCCAGTAGGCGGCTTCGCCGAAGGACAGCTCGTGAGCGGCCCAGGGGTGCTGCTCACCGGTGGTGAGCACCAGGACGTCGCCCGGCGCGCGGCCGGAGTCGAGCAGCACGTCGACCGCCTCGTCGGCGGCTTCGAGCGCGCCGTCCGCCGGAGCGGGGATCAGCTGGATCTGCGGCACGGAACGATTCTCCTGCCGCGGGGACGGGGACCGGCCACCGGGTGCGTGCGACCGCTGCGCCGGAGGCGCGGGCCGGGCCGGGCCGGGAACGGGACGTCCGGGACGCGGCGTGGCCGCGGTACGCGGACCGGGTACGGGACGGGGGGTCGACGCGGGACGGCCGGTGGCCGGAGTGACGCGGGGACCCTGGGCGCTCTCGTGAATCTGAGGCTCCTCGGGGGAGAGAGGCATGAGTGGATGTCTATCAAATGCCGCCGCGAAACGCAGCAGCGGGTAGGCACATGTGTGCGGTCAGAAATCGAAGCCGAGTTGGCCCCCGTTTTCCAGAGCGGCGGCCCCCGCGGGGATCCTGGTCTTCTTGAGGTGCTGCCACCGGGGCAGCGCGTCGAGATAGGACCAGGAAAGCCGGTGGTACGGGGTGGGCCCCCGCTCCGCCAGCGCCGCCTTGTGCACGGGCGAGGGATAGCCCGCGTTGGCCGAGAAGGCGAAGTCGGCGAACTCCTGGGACTCCGCCTCCAGTTCGGCCATCATCGCGTCCCGCCGCACCTTGGCGATCACCGAGGCGGCCGCGACCGCGATGCATGACTGGTCGCCCTTGATGACCGTACGGACCTTCCAGGGCAGCCCGAGGTAGTCGTGCTTCCCGTCGAGGATCACCGCGTCCGGCCGCACCGGCAGCGCCTCCAGGGCGCGTACGGCGGCGAGCCGCAGCGCGGCGGTCATCCCGAGTGCGTCGATCTCCTCGGGCGAGGAGTGTCCGAGGGCGTGCGACGTGACCCATCCCTCGAGGATCGCGGCAAGCTCGGCACGGCGCTTCGGGCTGATCAGTTTGGAGTCGGTGAGCCCGTCGGGCGGGCGGCGCAGGCCGGTGACGGCCGCGCACACGGTGACGGGTCCGGCCCATGCTCCGCGCCCGACTTCGTCGACACCAGCGATGATCTTGGCACCGGTGGTGGCGCGCAGTGAGCGCTCGACGGCGTGGGTGGGTGGTTCGTACGGCATGGCGCAAGACAGATTACGCCGCCGGAGCCCGCCGGGACACCCCGGGCGGAACCCGGGGCCGGCCCTGGACGAAAACGGGCCGGGGCAAGGGGCGGAACGAGAGCCGCACAGCCGGTCACCGGGCGCAGGGGCGGCCCCATGGTCCGGCCGATCGTCTCGGCGATCCCCCGTCCGACCCTTCGCTCCCGCACACCTTCGAGCGGTACGCCATCAGACCGGGGGCGCGTCGAAGACCAGGCCGCCGGTGGTGTCGGGCCGGGCATCGCCCCGCTCGATCCCACAGCGTACGGCCTCATGAAAGAGCCGGGTCGGGGGTTCGGTCACCCGGCGCAGGATCGCCGCACGGAACCGCTCCGCCACCGCGCCGTCGCATTCGTGAAGCACTGGACACAGCGCGAAGCCGATTGTGGAACACATCGCTCCGCGCACCCGCCGGCAGAGCCGGTGAAGATCTTCGCGGATGCCGCCCCGGTCCGGCGCCTCGTCGAGATCCGGCCGTCCGGATCGTCGGGCGTCCGCGACGCGGTCCTCCCGGGGCCGACGGCGGCAGACCGCAGCCTCAAGAGCTGTCCGTTCACAACTCCCCTTCCCGTCACCCGTAGTGACTGCCTCTCAACTGCCTTCATCACACAAGCCGGACACGGCCCGGCCGTGGCAGGTACTCGCGGCACGGGCGCTCCAGGGCGTGAGCGGCGCGCTCACCTCGACCGTGGACACGGTGACCGTGGACACGGTGTCCCTGGTGTACCGATCCATCCGCGCCGCCGACGCCGACGCCGGGACGGGCTCCCGCCGCCTTGGGGCACCCTGTGCTCGGCGGAGGCGGCGGACACCGCGGGGCCCGGGGGCGGCCTGAGGATGACGCGGCCGAAGAGGACCGGAACGGGCCGGGGGCGGAGGCGCAGTGCGGCTCCGCCCCCGGCCCGTTGACCTCCGACGGCCGGTCAGTACTCGCTGTAGAGCCCACGCCCGTCGCCGTACGTACCGAGCTTCCGGCACTCGGCCTCGTCGACGTCCAGGGGGCGCTCTTCGATGATCTCGCGCGCCCTCGCCACACCGAGGCTCGTCGCGTACCAGGGCTCGTTCATGCCGTCGAGCCGTTCGGCGATGCCCACCAGCGCACAGGAGCGCTGCGGCTCCGGCAGCGCGTCCAGTGCCGGTACGGCATCGGCCGACAGGTCCTGGAAGTAGTGCACGTCGAGCTTCTCGGGGGTCTCCTTGTAGCGCGCCACGTTCTGCTCGGCGACCAGCCCGTCCGGCGAGACCAGGCCGAAGGCCAGTACGGCGGCCGCCGCGCTCGCGGCGACCGCGCGCGGCAGCCAGCGGGCCCCCAGGACCCCGGCCACCATGATCAGTACGATCACCAGGCCCAGCCACAGCTCGACCGCGGCCACCGAGATGCGCAGCCGCGTCAGACCGTACGCGTCGACGTACAGGTCCATGCGGCGCAGCGCGGATGCGACGACGACCAGCGTGAGGACGCACAGAGTGCCGAGCACCGAGCGCACCAGGACGCGGTCGCGGTCCGTGCCGCGCGGGGCCCAGCGCAGTGCGACGGCGACGACCAGAAGAACCAGCAGGGTGACCCAGAGCAGTTGCCAGAAGCCCTGGCGCGCGTACTGGGCGGACGTCAGGCCGGTCTCGCTGAGCACCTTGCGGTAGCCGCCGAACAGGACGGCGAGCTGGACCGCGATGAAGGCGGCGAAGAGGAGATTGAGCACGACCAGCGGAAGTGCCCATTCCGCGCGGCCGCGCGCACGCCCCGGCCGTATCTCGAGGCGGTCCCAGCGCAGTGGGGCGGCGGCGGTGCGGGCAGCGGCGAGGGCGCCCGCCAGACCGAGAGCGAAGAGGAAGATCCGCCAGGGGCTGTCCGCGACGGAGACGTCGGGCGCGAGGCCGCCGAGCAGACCGGCGAAAGCGGCGTCCGCGGAGGCGAAGAGCGCGCCGAAGACGATCAGCAGTACGACGGCGACCAGGACCGTACGCACCATGGGTGCCCAGCGGCCGCGCGACACCTCCGCCCGCTCGCGCATACCCCGCCAGGCCCAGGCCGGGCCGGAGGCCAGCGACCCGAAGATGCCCAGGGAACCGGCGAGGACGCCGGCCCAGGTGCGGTTGCCGTGCAGGGCGAGCGAGCCCAGTGCCAGCGCGGACACGCAGGCCAGGAAGGTCGGCCAGCCCGCGTCGCGCAGTGCCGGAACGGCCAGCAGGGCCAGGCCGCCGACTGCCCAGACGAGCGTCCAGGGGCGGAGGCGGCGGCCTGCCGCCCGGGCGGCGAAGTAGGCGGCGAGCGCGGCGGGCACCGCCACGAAGAGCAGGTTCAGGCCCAGACCCTCACCGAGCAGCAGGGCGCTCAGCAGGGCAGTGGCCAAAGCCGCCACGAGCGTGGCGGGGCGGATCCCGGCGGGCGGTCCGGGCCGTACGGCGGTCAGCCATTTCGGCGGCCCGGGCGACGGCCGCGGTCCGGCCGGTGGCGGTGGCCAGGACTGGTAGCGCTGGGGCTGCGTCGCCCTGCTGTGCTGTTCCCGGTACGACATCCTCGGCTGCGGCTGCGCAGCCGAGCTCTGCGGCGCGGCCTCCACGCCGCGCCCGGTACCGGACGGTTCAGCCGGTGTGGGCGGTGTGGACGGTGTGGACGGCGTATCGGACACGGGACCCCCTCCCGACCGGGCGGGGAGACGGCAGGGGTGCCGTGACCGGAGCCCGGTGTCTCGTAGGCGCACGCCCGTCATGATCAACAGGGCGGCGTGGCCCGTCAGACTAGCCCCGGTACACCGTCCGGACGCCGCCGGAGACCGGCTGTGGCAGGACCGTGACAGTCACGGAACCACCGCGTCCTGCAGGTGGCCGGTGTCAGACCACGCGGGAGGGGACCCATTCGGGCAGCTCTTCGGTCTGCTCCAGCCACCCGGCCGGCGGGGCTCCGGCCTCCCCCGCGGCGACGACTCCGCCGAAGATGGCGCAGGTCGTGTCGACGTCGCCACCCACCTGCGCGGTGGCCCAGAAGCCCTGCTCGAAGTCGCCGAGGGCCCGGGCGGCCGACCAGAGGGCGAACGGCACGGTGTCGTGCGCACTCGTACGCCGTCCGCAGCCGAGCACCGCGGCCACGGTCCCGGGGTCGTCGTAGTCCAGCATGTCGCGGGCCCGGCGGAGCCCGGCGCCCACGGCGCTGCGCGGCACGAGCGCGATCACGCCGTCGAGCAGTCCGGCCGGCGTCGGCGGCCCCGCGGGACCGGCGGCGAGCGCGGCGGCGGCCGCCACGGCCATGGCACCGACCACGGCCTCACGGTGCTGATGCGTGACGTACGACGAGATCTCGGCCTGGTGCGTGGCCTGCTCGGGATCGTCCGCGTACCAGGCACCGAGCGGCGCGATGCGCATGGCCGCGCCGTTGCCCCAGGAGCCCTGGCCGTTGAAGAGCGCGGCGGCGAGCTCACGCCAGTCGCCGCCCTCCCTGATCAGCCGGAGCATCCGGTTGACGGCGGGGCCGTAGCCGCGGTCGAAGTCGTGGTGCTCGGCGAAGGAACGGGCGAGCGCGTCCTGGTCGATGCGGCCGTGTGCGGCGAGCACCGCCAGGACCGAACAGGCCATCTCGGTGTCGTCGGTCCACTGCCAGGGTGCGGGCGGCAGCTCGCGCCTTTTGAGCAGCGGGTAGTTCACGGGTACGAAGAACTGGGAGCCCAGGGCGTCTCCCAGGGACAGCCCACGCAGGCTGGCCAGGGCGCGTTCGAAGCGCCGGACGGTGGAGGAGTCAGCGGTCATCGCCCTGCCACTCTATCCGGTGCGGCCGTACGGCTCGGGGACCCGCCAGCGTTCGAACGGCTGGTCAAGGGTGTAGCGGCCGTCCTTCCCCAGCAGCAGGGTCCGCGTTTCGCCGTTGCGCGGATTGGTCAGGCACTCGAAATCGGCCACGGTCCAGTGGAACCAGCGCATGCAGAACAGCCGCATGGTCAGGCCGTGCGTGACCAGCAGCACGTTCGGCGGGTGGTCCGGCGCCTCGAAGCTCCGGTACAGGCTCTCCAGGAAGGCCCCGACCCGGTCGTACACGTCGGCCCCGGACTCGCCCTGGGCGAAGCGGTAGAAGAAGTGCCCGTACGCGTCCCGGTACGCCTTCTGAAGCCGTACGTCGTCCCTGTCCTGCCAGTTTCCCCAGTCCTGCTCGCGCAGCCGCGGCTCCTCCCTCACCCGCACCCGGGCCGGGTCCAGCCCGAAGGCGGCGAAGGTCTCGTGCGTGCGGCGGTACGGCGAGACGTAGGCGCTGATCCGCTCCTCGCCGAAGAGCTCGCGCA
Organism: Streptomyces altiplanensis; assembly: GCF_053591575.1. NCBI lineage: Bacteria > Bacillati > Actinomycetota > Actinomycetes > Kitasatosporales > Streptomycetaceae > Streptomyces > Streptomyces altiplanensis. The sequence continues at coordinate 17,634 of NZ_JBSFUB010000019.1, forward strand.
GCCGCTCCCCGGTCTGCCGGGCCTGGCGCAGACCGGCTTCGGTGAGCCTGAGCGCGTGGTCGGGCTCGCGTTCGTACACCGAGTCGTCGGCGTTGCCCTCCGACTCCCCGTGCCGGACGAGAACGATGCGCCGCGGTCGTGCCATGCCGAAACCCTAGAACCTGTGATCGAATGCGGCTCGGCCGGGCGGCTGCCCCGCCTCCGTCCAGCGTATCCGGACAAGGAGACACCGGCGCAGCGGCCTGCCCGGGCAGGCGCCCGCCGGCACACCGGGCCACCGCGCGGAGCAGGGATCCTGCGCGCCCCGCCGCCCGGTGCGGTGCGTACAGAACCGCGCGTACGGCCCGGTCACACCGTCACACCGTCACACCGTCCAGGAGGGCTCCAACTGAACGACGGCCCCCGCCAGTTCGGCCACATCGGCATCGGTCTGCGCACGCAGCGACAGGCGCTCCACCCGCTCGGCGCGGTACTTGCCGTGCTCGGCGGCGGACTGCCACATCGACAGCGCCAGGAACTCATTGCCCGGCGCTTCGCCGAACACCCCCCGCAGCATCCCCGGCGACCCGGCCATCGCCGGGTTCCAGATCTTCTCCTGCATCAGCGAGAAGTGCTCGACCCGGCCCTCGTGCACCTTGCAGTGCGCGACCCGCACCACGTCGGCGTCGGTGAACCGCGGTTCGAAGCCCGTCTTGATGTCGAACCGGTAGTCGAAGAGCCCGACTTGGGGATTCTTGTACGTACCCGACTGGGCAGCCGCGAGCCGGTCGTGGGAACGGGCCATGAACGAGTCGTAGAACGCGCGGCTCTCCCAGAAGGAAAAGACGTGCACCACCCCCGGCCGCTCACGGCTCCAGCCACCGCCCTGCCCCCGGAACCCCGGTTCCCCCAGCAGCCCCGCCCACTTCCGCTGCCCCCGCTCGAAACCTCGACGGTCGATCACCGTGCAGCGAATCCACTTGACCAGCACCGCGCCATCGTACGGCCATCCTCTTTCACGGGTGAACAGTGCTGAGCGCCCCCCGAGTTGTCGGTGCCCGGGGCTAGCCTTGTCCCAGGTGCACATTCGCACAGCTCGCGCCGGTGACAGCCGGCCGGGTTCCGAGGGAGGGAAAACGGGTGGGCAGTCTCAGCAAAGGGGTCGACAAGGTCGAGGTGACGCTCAGGTGGGATCCCAGCCCCATGGGGGAACCGCCCCATGACCTGGACATCATCGCCGCGACGTACGCCGCCGACGACCCGTACGGCAGCCCCGTGTACGTCGTGCACTTCGACAGCCGCTCGCCGGACGGCACCATCACCCTGAACAGGGACAGCCGGACCGGCCAGGGATTCGGCTTCGACGAGGTCATGACTCTCGAACTCGACCGGCTGGCGCCCGTCTACGCCCGGGTGGTGGTCGGCATCGCCATCCAGCAGGGCGGAGGAAGGAAGACGTTCGGCGACATACCCAATACGGGCTTCCGCATCCGCGAGGGCTACACCGTGCTCGCGGAGAGCGACTTCGCCGACGTGTCCGCCTCCACCGCGGCCAGCGTCGCCGAGTTCACGAGAGACGCTTCAGGGGGCTGGGACTTCCGCCCCGCCGTCCGGGGCTTCGACGTCGACCCGAATTCCTTCGCCGGGGCGATGGGCGGCAGTCTCACCTGAGAGCGGCCTGCCCGGGAACGGCGGGCCCCGGGGCTCGCCGTTCGGGGACGCCGAAGGGCGGCGGGCCGTCGGGCCCGCCGCCCCTCATCTCATCTGTCGCCTACCGGCCGGTCAGCTGCAGCCGCTGGTCGAGCCGCAGCCCTCGCAGATGTAGCAGCTGCCCGCGCGCTGCATCTTCGTACCGCACGAGAAGCACAGCGGCGCGTCGGCGCTGATGCCGAGCTGCATCTCGACGAGTTCCGCCGAGGTGTGCGCCTGCTTCTGCTCCGGCACGGCCTCCGCCTTCGGGGCGGCGACCGGCTTCGGCGTCTCCGTCTGACGCGGGGCCGACTGGGCCAGGCCCTCGACGTCGACGTCGTCGTCCTCCATCGACGGCTCGTACGAACCGGTCTCCAGGTGACGCTGGCGCTCATCGGCGGAGTGGATGCCGAGCGCCGAACGGGTCTCGAAGGGCAGGAAGTCCAGCGCCAGGCGGCGGAAGATGTAGTCGACGATCGACTGCGCCATCCGCACGTCGGGGTCGTCCGTCATGCCGGCCGGCTCGAAGCGCATGTTGGTGAACTTCGAGACGTACGTCTCCAGCGGGACGCCGTACTGCAGACCGACCGAGACGGCGATCGAGAAGGCGTCCATCATGCCCGCGAGGGTCGAGCCCTGCTTGGACATCTTCAGGAAGACCTCGCCGAGACCGTCGTCCGGGTAGGAATTGGCGGTCATGTAACCCTCGGCACCACCCACCGTGAAGGAAGTGGTGATCCCCGGGCGGCCCTTCGGAAGACGCTTGCGCACCGGGCGGTACTCGACGACCTTCTCGACCGCGGCGCGGATCGTCTCCTCGGTCTTCTCCGTGACCTCGGCCTTGACGTCCTTCTTCTTGGCGGAGAGGGGCTGGCCGACCTTGCAGTTGTCGCGGTAGATCGCGAGCGCCTTGACGCCCATCTTCCACGCCTCGAAGTAGACCTCTTCGACGTCCTCGACGCTGGCCGTCTCCGGCAGGTTCACCGTCTTGGAGAGCGCACCGGAGATCCACGGCTGGATGGCCGCCATCATGCGGACGTGGCCCATCGCGGAGATGGAACGCTCGCCCATCGCGCAGTCGAAGACCTCGTAGTGCTCGTGCTTGAGGCCGGGGGCGTCGATCACATTGCCGTGCTCGGCGATGTGGGCGACGATCGCCTCGATCTGCTCCTCCTGGTAGCCCAGGCGGCGCAGCGCCTGCGGCACCGTGCCGTTGACGATCTGCATCGAGCCGCCGCCGACCAGCTTCTTGAACTTGACCAGGGCGAGGTCGGGCTCGAGACCGGTGGTGTCGCAGGACATCGCGAGACCGATGGTGCCGGTGGGCGCGATGACCGAGGCCTGCGCGTTGCGGAAGCCGTTCTTCTCGCCGAGGCGGAGCACGTCCTGCCAGGACTCCGTGGCGGCCGCCCAGATCGGCGAGTCCAGGTCGTCGACGCGCGGGGCCGTGGCGTTGGCGTCGGAGTGCTGCTTCATGACGCGCAGGTGGGGCTCGGCGTTGCGGGCGTAACCGTCGTACGGGCCGACGACCGCGGCCAGTTCGGCGGAGCGCCGGTACGACGTACCCGTCATCAGCGAGGTGATGGCGCCGGCGAGCGAGCGGCCGCCGTCACTGTCGTACGCGTGGCCGGTCGCCATGAGCAGGGCGCCGAGGTTCGCGTAACCGATGCCGAGCTGGCGGAAGGCGCGGGTGTTCTCACCGATCTTCTCGGTGGGGAAGTCCGCGAAGCAGATGGAGATGTCCATCGCGGTGATGACGAGCTCGACGACCTTGGCGAAGCGCTCGGACTCGAAGGACTGGTTGCCCTTGCCGTCGTCCTTGAGGAACTTCATCAGGTTCAGCGAGGCCAGGTTGCACGAGGTGTTGTCCAGGTGCATGTACTCGCTGCACGGGTTCGACGCGGTGATCCGGCCGGACTCGGGGCAGGTGTGCCAGTTGTTGATGGTGTCGTCGTACTGGATGCCGGGGTCGGCGCAGGCCCAGGCGGCCTCGGCCATCTTGCGGAAGAGCGACTTGGCGTCGACCTCCTCGATGACCTCACCCGTCATGCGGGCGCGGAGGCCGAACTTGCCACCGGCCTCGACCGCGTGCATGAACTCGTCGTTCACGCGTACCGAGTTGTTGGCGTTCTGGTACTGGACGGACGTGATGTCGTCGCCGCCCAGGTCCATGTCGAAGCCCGCGTCACGCAGGGCGCGGATCTTCTCCTCCTCCTTCACCTTGGTCTCGATGAAGTCCTCGATGTCGGGGTGGTCGACGTCGAGCACGACCATCTTGGCCGCGCGGCGGGTGGCGCCGCCCGACTTGATCGTTCCTGCGGAGGCGTCGGCGCCCCGCATGAAGGAGACCGGACCGGAGGCGTTGCCGCCGGAGGAGAGGAGCTCCTTGGAGGAGCGGATGCGGGAGAGGTTCAGGCCGGCGCCGGAACCGCCCTTGAAGATCATGCCCTCTTCCTTGTACCAGTCGAGGATCGACTCCATGGAGTCGTCGACGGCCAGGATGAAGCAGGCGGAGACCTGCTGCGGCTGGGGCGTACCGACGTTGAACCAGACCGGCGAGTTGAAGCTGAAGATCTGGTGCAGGAGGGCGTAGGCCAGCTCGTGCTCGAAGATCTCGGCGTCAGCGGGAGAGGCGAAGTAGTTGTATTCCTCACCGGCCTTCCGGTACGTCTTCACGATCCGGTCGATCAGCTGGCGCAGACCGGTCTCGCGCTGCGGCGTACCGACGGCTCCGCGGAAATACTTGCTGGTGACGATGTTGACCGCGTTCACCGACCAGAAGTCGGGGAACTCGACGCCACGCTGCTCGAAATTGACCGAGCCGTCGCGCCAGTTGGTCATGACGACGTCACGACGCTCCCAGACCACCTCGTCGTACGGATGCACGCCGGGCGTGGTGTGGATGCGCTCGATGCGCAGGCCCTGTCGAGCCACAGCCGCCTTGGATCCCTTGGTGCGGGAACCTCGTGCCGGGCCGCTCGCCGTCTCTGTCATGCCGCCTCCCATATACGTACAAAAACGCTCTGACGTGCCCAGTTCTTCCCGGGGCACGTGGTGTGTCTGATGTTCCGGACGCCGCGAAGAGCGGCCGGAACAGGTCTGGTCTGTCCGCCGGCCGGTCAGTCGGCGGCAGCGGCGGGCACGGGGACCTCGGGGGTCACGCCGGGCCCGCAGTCGCAATCACTTGCCGGCGGCCGCTCTTCGCGGAGCTCCGCGATGGCGGCCTCGAAGTCTTCGAGTGAATCGAACGCCCGGTACACGGACGCGAAGCGCAGGTACGCGACGAGATCGAGTTCCTGCAGTGGGCCGAGTATGGCCAGCCCCACGTCGTGGGTCGTCAGCTCGGCGCTGCCGGTGGCGCGCACCGCCTCCTCGACCCGCTGGCCGAGCTTGGCGAGGGCGTCCTCGGTGACCGGCCGCCCCTGGCAGGCCTTGCGCACGCCGGAAATGACCTTGGTGCGGCTGAAAGGCTCGGTGACTCCGCTGCGCTTGATCACCATCAGCGAGGCGGTCTCCACCGTCGTAAAACGGCGGGAGCAGTCGGGGCACTGGCGGCGCCTGCGGATCGAGGTTCCGTCGTCGGTGGTGCGACTGTCGACGACACGGCTGTCCGGGTGCCTGCAGAAGGGACAGTGCATGGAACCCAACCCTCCCTCGCAGTACGACTGAATAGCCTCGCCGGCCCCACGGAGGGCCCTTCGAAGCAGCCACCAGCATAGGCGATGGCCGAACTCCCGGCGGACCAGGGACCACAACTTGTGGGCGGCCGCGGCCATGCAACCACTAGATCTGGGGTCCGGGCGCGTTTTCACTCTCCGCGCGTGTCGTGCGCCGGCGGGTGACGACCGGCGGGCGACACGCTGGGAACCGCGCCCGGCCGCCCCCGTCCCGACGGCGGAGGTTACCGTGATGACCCGAATTGCCATTCGGTTCGAAATGGCCCCGCATACACCCCGTCGCACATTCCAGTAAAGCATTTTGCGCTTTTTCACTCGAACGTGTGTTTGGCGCAACCTTTCGAAAGCAACTACCGTTGTCCAGCCAGGGAGAGAACATCTCGAGAGGGGCCGACGTGACCACGACCGCTGACAGTGCAACTATCGCTGCCCAGGACCGCTCCCAGAGCCGACTCGAGCCGGTGCATGCCATGAATGAAGCAGCAGCCACACACCCCGAGGGCTCCAAGCCCTCACGCTCGCTGCCCGGCCGGCCTCCAGGAATCCGGGCGGACAGTTCCGGCCTCACCGATCGGCAACGACGGGTCATCGAGGTCATCAGGGACTCGGTGCAACGGCGAGGATACCCCCCGTCCATGCGCGAGATCGGTCAGGCGGTGGGCCTCTCCAGTACCTCTTCCGTGGCTCATCAGCTGATGGCTCTCGAGCGCAAGGGGTTCCTGCGCCGCGACCCGCACCGCCCCCGGGCGTACGAGGTGCGGGGCTCGGACCAGCCCAGCGCCCAGCCCACCGACACGGCCGGCAAGCCCGCCGCGTCCTACGTTCCCCTCGTCGGCCGGATCGCGGCCGGCGGCCCGATCCTCGCCGAGGAGTCGGTGGAGGACGTCTTTCCGCTTCCCCGGCAGCTCGTGGGGGACGGTGAGCTGTTCGTCCTCAAGGTCGTCGGCGACTCGATGATCGAAGCGGCGATCTGTGACGGCGACTGGGTGACGGTACGCCGCCAGCCGGTCGCCGAGAACGGCGACATCGTGGCCGCGATGCTGGACGGCGAGGCAACGGTGAAGCGGTTCAAGCGCGAGGACGGCCAGGTGTGGCTGCTCCCGCACAACGCCGCCTACCAGCCGATCCCCGGCGACGAAGCGACCATTCTCGGCAAGGTCGTGGCGGTACTGCGGCGGGTGTGACACCTCGCGGTCGAAGACCGGGCCCCTGGAACCCACTGCGCCGGTTCCGGGGGCCTGCTTCTTTTACGGCCGAACCGCCGCCGCTACTTCCCTTCGGCCTCGGCCGCGGCGTTGATCGCGGCGAGTGAGCGGCGCACCTGATTACGGTCCGTGGTGTACCAGAAGTCCGGCAGGGACGCCCGCAGGTAGCTGCCGTAGCGCGCATTGGCCAGCCTCGGGTCGAGTACGGCGACGACACCGCGATCCCCCGTGGCCCGTACGAGCCGTCCCGCGCCCTGGGCCATCAGCAGCGCCGCGTGGGTCGCTGCGACGGCCATGAAACCGTTGCCCCCGGCTTCCTCTACCGCCTTCTGCCGCGCGCTCATCAGCGGGTCGTCGGGGCGGGGGAAGGGGATCCGGTCCATGACGACGAGCTGACAGCTCGGTCCGGGCACATCGACGCCCTGCCAGAGAGACAGCGTGCCGAAGAGACAGGTCTCCGGGTCGGCCGCGAAGGACTTGATCAGCTCACCGAGCGTTTCCTCACCCTGGAGCAGGATCGGCATGCCGAGCCGGCCACGCAGTTCCTCGGCCGCCGCTTTGGCGGCCCGCATGGAGGAGAAGAGGCCCAGCGTGCGGCCTCCGGCGGCCTCGATCAGCTCGGCGAGTTCGTCCATCATGTCGCCCCGCGACCCCTCGCGGCCCGGTGTGGCCAGCTGCCGGGCGACGTACAGAATGCCCTGCTTCGGATAGTCGAAGGGCGAGCCGACATCGAGCCCCTTCCAGGCCGGGACGTCCTCCCCCTCCACACCCTCCGGGGACAGGCCGAGCGAGGCGCCCACGCCGTTGAAGTCGCCGCCGAGCTTGAGGGTGGCGGAGGTCAGGACGACGGAGCGCTCGCTGAAGAGCTTCTCGCGCAGCAGTCCCGACACGGAGAGCGGGGCGACGCGCAGGGAGGCCCCGTAACGGTCGTGCCGCTCGAACCAGACGACGTCGTACTCGGAACCGTTGGCGATCCGCTCGGCGACGCCGTGAATGCTCTCGACGGCCGCGAGCGCCTGCTTGCGGACGGCGTCCTCGTCCTGGACGGACTTGTCCCGGGTCGAGCCGATGGCCGAGATGACGTTACGGGCGGCGTCGCGCAGTGCCATGAGGGCGTACCCGAGGTCTTCCGGGATCTCTTCGAGGCGTCCGGGAAGCGCGAGCTCCATCAGCCGCTCGAAGGACTCCGCGGCCGTCTGGAGGGCGTCGGCGACCTTCTCGTCGACGAGCTTGGCCGCACGGCGGACGGCCCGGTTGACCTGCCCGGGGCTGAGCTCGCCGGTCGCGACGCCGGTCACCCGTGAGACCAGTTCGTGCGCCTCGTCGACGATCAGCACCTCGTGCTGCGGGAGCACGGGCGCGCCCTCGATGGCGTCGATGGCGAGGAGGGCGTGGTTGGTCACGACGACATCGGCGAGCTTGGCGCGCTCACGGGCCGCCTCCGCGAAGCATTCCGCTCCGTACGCGCATTTCGACGCACCGAGGCATTCGCGGGAGGAGACGGACACCTGGCCCCAGGCACGGTCGGAGACACCGGGGGTGAGGTCGTCGCGGTCGCCCGTCTCCGTCTCGTCCGCCCAGTCGCGCATGCGCAGCAGGTCCTGGCCGAGCTTGCTGGTGGGAGCGGCGGCTTCGAACTGGTCGAAGAGGCCGTCCTCCTCTTCCTGCGGCACGCCCTCGTGGAGCCGGTGCAGGCAGAGGTAGTTCGAGCGCCCCTTGAGCATGGCGAACTCGGGACGCCTGCGCAGCAGTGGATGCAGCGCCTCGACCGTACGCGGAAGATCACGCTCCACGAGCTGGCGCTGCAGGGCCAGGGTCGCCGTCGCCACCACGACGCGCTCGCCGTGTGCCAGGGCCGGCACCAGATAGCCGAGGGACTTTCCGGTGCCGGTGCCGGCCTGGACGAGCAGGTGGGCGTTGTCGTCGATGGCTTCGGCCACGGCCTCGGTCATGGCGACCTGGCCTGGCCGCTCCGTGCCGCCGACGGCAGTGACGGCGGCGTGGAGGAGCTCGGGGAGTGAGGGCTTCGTCATAGCTCCACCAGCCTACGGGGCACCACTGACACCCCGGCTCCACACCTGGATCACAACCGGCGAGCTCATCAGGACAGGTGGAGGGGGTTGGGGACGGTGCCGTGCACCGCCGCGTGCGGGCGGCCGGGGCGGTCGCGGTAACCGTCGAGGTGCAGACGGTTGCGGTTGAGGCAGAGGCGCTCGATCCGCGGGACGAGCAGGTCGAAGAGCTCGTAACGGTCCTTGAGCTCGGGAAAGCGTGCCTGGTGCCGCAGAATTTCGGCCCGTACGAGTGACCAGAACTCATTCTCCGGAACACCCAGTTGTTCCTCGCAGAGGGGAGCCAGATAGCGGAACACACCGACGAACAGGCCGGAATGGATGAACTGCGTGAGGAAGGCCGGGGGCTCGGTGAGGAGGACCTCGCGCACGTCGTCGGGCATGGAGTCGTGCTCGGGCAGCCGCTGCGCGCTGACGTTCACGTCGTCGACGAAGTCCTTGATGGCGAGGCGCACCGGGATGTCGTGGTCGTCGAAGACGACGATGGCGTTCTCGCCGTGCGGGGAGAAGACGGTGCCGTAGCGGTACAGGAAGTGCAGCAGCGGGGGCAGCAGGGCGGCGAAGAGCCGCTTGAGCCAGGCGGTGGGCGTGAGACCCGAGCGGGCGACGAGTTCCGCGGTGAAGGCACGGCCCTCGGGGTCCGTGTAGAGCAGGGAGGCCAGCGTGCGGGCGCGCTCTTCCGGCGCGAGGCGGCCGGTGAGCGGCTCGCGCCAGATGGCGCCCAGCAGTTCCTTGTACTGGTACGGGACTTCGGGGAGGCCGTCGTACAGGGGGTGCGCGACGGCCACGGAGGCGACCTCTCCGAGGAGGATCACTCCGCACTCGTCGCTCAGGAAGGGGTCGGCGTCGCGCAGCCCGTGCACCCAGGCGGTGACGGCGGGCGCCGCCAGGGTCCGCTCGGTGGGCAGTCCCCGCCAGACAAGCGTGTTGAGGACGGCGAGCGGCAGCTTGACCGTGTGCCGGTCGGGACGGCTCGTATTGAGGAAGGTGCGGATGGACTGCTGAGGCAGCCGTACATCGCCGTCGGTGGGGAGCGGCACGATGGCGCCCTGTGCGACGGCGGGTGCGAAGAGCGGCAGGACCACTTCGTCCCACTGCCAGGGGTGTACGGGCAGGTAGAGGTACCGCTGGGGATCCAGGCCGCGGGCACGGAGCGCGGTGGCGAACGACTCGCGGGTGGAGGCGTCGAGTTCGCGTGCGTAGAGGCGCTCCGGCGTGGCGAGTAAGGGGACTCCGCGGTAGCCCGCGAGGTCGGTGCTGACCGCGATCCAGGGGAGCGCGGCCGGTGTACGGGCTTCGGGGGCCCAGTGGGCGGTGTCGCCGGCGGAGAAGCCGAGGCGGCCCTTGTTGAGTACGAGCCAGGGGTGGCCGGTCTGGTGCCCTTCGAGTTCCGCGTATCCGAGGTCGGCGAGGAGCGCCGCGGACAGGGCGGTGTGACCGAGGCGGGCGTCGGCGGCGAGGGTGGCGCTCAGCTCGCGGATGAGGTGGCCGAGGGTGGCGCCGTCGAGGGCGAGGAGGCGGCGGGCGAGAACGAGGAAGCGGAGGGGGTCGCCGAAGAGGCGGCCTGCGGCGTCGGCGGCGTGGTCGCGGAGTTCGATCGTGTCGGGGTCGACCCGCCAGCTGCCGTAGGCGCCGCGGCCGGCCCGGAAGGAGAGGATCCCGCCGTCGTCGAGCAGGAGGGTGTGGCGGTCGCCGGCTGGTTGCGGAAGCGGCTCGATGATCTCCTCGTACGCGAACTCGCCGAGCATCTTGGCGAGGAGGCGGCGGGCTGCCAGGTCCCAGGTGCCGGGGTTCAGTTCGGGCGGAGCGAGCAGCGGAAGCGGGTCCTCGAAATCATGGGCGGCGGCAGGTTTCGGCACGGGGACTCCTCGGGGTGGAACCTATTCGGGACGAGTGGTGTATGAGAAGCAGCGGGTGGTTCACAGCAGGTTTCGCAGGGTGCGTTCACGGACCATGAGTGCGGCTCGCTTGTCGGGGAGGTCGAGTTCGGCGGAGAAGCGGAAGCCTGCCCGGAGGAAGGCAGAGACGGAGGGGGTGTTGCGGAGGTCCGGTTCGGCGACGACCCGCGCACAGGCGGGACGGCTGTCGAGGACGAGGTCGGCGACGGCTCTGAGAAGGGTGGTGCCGAGGCCGCGGCCGCGGTCCGTGACGCCGCCGACGAGGAGGTGGATCCCGGTGTCGTGCGGGCGGGCCGGATAGTGGCGGGCCAGCGGGTCGAGGTCGGCGCGGTAGATCTCCCAGTAACTCATGGGTACGCCGGCCAGTACGCCGAGACAGGGTGCGCTGCGGCCGTCGCCGTCGAGCTGGGGGCGCAGGTGGGCGGCGGTCACGTCCTGCGGCCCTTCGAGTTCCCAGAAGGCGGCGACGGCCGGGTCGTTCATCCACCGGCTGATGAGCGGCAGGTCCCGTTCGACGCGTACGGGAACGAGCTGGAAGACCCCGGCGGGGGTGGTGACGGGGCCCCAGTCGGCGGGGGTGTCGAGGAGGTCGCCGCCGGCGGCCGGGGGGCCGGTCACCGGGCCGTCGTCGCCGAACAGCGCGACGAGTTCGTCGGACAGCCGCAGGTCCAGGGTGTCCTCGGTGCTGGATGCGGCGCGGGGAGCGGAGTTGGTTCCTGCGTCGGTGCTCGCATCGGGGGGAGGCACGGCGACGCTCCTCTCAGCAGTTCGGGCGGGCGTGTTCCTTCAGGTGCGAAGGGGGTTGGCGATGGTGACGTAGACGGACTGGGTGTCGACCGGGCCTTCGAGCTCGTCGAGGCCGTGCAGCCGGGTGAGCAGGTTGGCCTTGCAGCGGAGGCTGGGGGTCTCCAGGAGTTGTGCGGGCAGCGGGGAGCCGAGGGCGGTGTTCTTCCCGAGGAACTGGCGGAACGCGGCGATCAGGACGCGTTCGTCGGCCAGCCGCTGGGCGCCGAACGCTCCGATCAGGCCGAAGACGTTGTTGATGCCGAGGTAGTAGGCGAAGCGTTCGTCGGTGACGGCGTCGGTGACGAAGGTGTCGCTGGTGGCGCCGATGCCGGGGAGACGGCGTTCGAGGCCGGCGCGGTGGGATTCGCGGAAGTAGTAGCCCTGGTTGTCGCGGTAGCGGCCGCCGACGGGCCAGCCGTCGGGGTTGAGGAGGACCAGGGTGTTCTGCTGATGGGCCTCCAGGGCGACTCCTGCCGTGCCGTCCAGCCAGAGCACCGGGCGCACGACGTGGTCGAGGTAGCGCAGGAACCACTCGGCGGCGACGGCCGCGGTGGGCCGGCCGGTGCGGGCGGCGAGACGGGCGACGATGTCGGCGAGGCGGGAGTACATGCCGGCCCGGCCGGGCCAGGGCCTCGGAGCGGTGAGGCCCGCGATGCAGACGGCGTCGTCACCGGAGCCGAACGGGTTGTGGCGCAGCAGGGCGTCGAAGCCCGGAACCGGTTCGCCGTCCACCGTGTCCACGGCGAGCCAGGCCGGGTCGCGGACGATGTCGAAGCCGGGGTGGACGGACTGCCATTCCTCGGCCAGTCCGCCGCGCAGCAGCCGGTGGACCTCGACACCGCGGCGGAGTTCCTTGCGGAGGTTCTCACGACGGGAGTTGGTGATGCGTACACCGAGCGAAAGCTTGAGCATGGCGGGCGAACCGGGGCGGTGCACGGTGCGGACGGAGGAGGTGGGGTGCCACGGAGCGCCATGAGGGCCGAGGTCGTGGAGGAGACCTTGCTCGAGGAGCGCCGCGACGGCGGGCCGGTGCCTGAGCTCGCGGGCCTGCCAGGGGTGGAGGGGCAGGGGGACCGTGTGGCCGGGCAGTCGGAGGCCGTCGGCCAGCCGGACGGCGAGCTGCTCGACGGGAACGGTACGGCCACGTTCGGTCCAGGCGGAGTCCCCCGCGAGTACGGACCGGTCGACAGCCATCCAGTGCAGCGGAAAGGAGCCGTACAGCTCGGGTGAGTACAGGAGCGCTTCGGCGTCGGAGAGCCCTTCGCGGCTCTTGGGGGTGGGGTGCAGCGGATGCCCGAGGAGAAGGGACTGCTCCGCGCTGAGGAACAGGTCCGCCTCTTCGGCGGGGCCGGGGCTCCGGCGGCGGGCGGCGATGAACCCGGCGGTGCGCCGCACCGAGTCGGCGACCCGGCCCACCAGGTCCGCTCCTTCGCGCTGCCCCGCCTCGCGGCCCAGGAGGGCGGCGACCGTGACGGCGTCGACGGGCGGTGCGCTCTGCGGCCCGCCTTCCAGGACCGGCATGCCGAAGCGGTGCCATCCGGTGGCCGACCAGTAGCGGACGGGGACGAGCAGCGCGGTGCCGCTGGCGTCGAGCGGGATGCGGAGGACCGGTCCGAGGGGCTCGGTGATGTCGTTCTCCCGGACCCAGCAGCGCAGCAGGTTCTCGACGGCTGCCGCCTCCGCTGCCGCGTGCGGGTCGGGGTGGTCGAGGAGGTCCGCGTCCGCGGCCTGCGGGCGTGCGCCGGGTCCCGGCGTGCGCTGTTCCCCGTGGTCGCCGCCCTTCTGCCGGGGCACCTTGGCCTCGTCGACGACGAGGCGGGCGCACGTACCGCCCTGTCCTCGGTCGTGGGTGGTGGAAGGGCCTTCGGCCTCGGACGCATCGGATGCGGGAGTGGGGTTCACGGGGGTCTTCCTTGTGACGAGGTCCGGGGTCAGTGCGACAGCCCGGTCTGTTGCCGGTGGTACGGGGAGCGCTCGGCGGCCGACAGGGCGTCGGCCAGACGGTCGAGGACGGCCGTGGCCTGTTCATCGGTGAGGGTGAGGGGAGGCAGCAGGCGTACGACGCCGGCGTGACGGCCGCCGAGTTCGACGATGAGCCCGCGTTTCAGGCACTCCTGCTGGACTGCGGCGGCCAGGGCGGGCGCTGCCGGGGGGACGCCCGCGGACGTACGGTTTCCGGCGTCGGGGTCGACGAGCTCGACGCCGATCATCAGCCCCCGGCCGCGTACGTTCCCGATGCAGGGGTGGTCGGCGGCCAGTCCCTGCAACTGGCTCATCATGCGTGCGCCGAGCACGGCGGCGCGGTCGGCGAGCCGGTTCTCGCGTACGTACGCCAGGGTGGCGGCGCCCGCCGCCATGGCGAGCTGGTTGCCGCGGAACGTACCGGCGTGGGCACCCGGCTCCCAGGCGTCGAGGTCGGACCGGTAGACCACGACGGCCAGCGGGAGGCTGCCGCCGATGGCCTTGGACATGACCATCACATCGGGCACGACGCCACTGTGCTCGACCGCCCAGAAGGCGCCGGTCCTGCCGACTCCGGTCTGCACCTCGTCGGCGATCAGCGGGATGGAGCGGTCCGCCGTGATCGCGCGCATGCGCCGCATCCAGTCGTCCGGTGCGGGGATCACGCCGCCCTCCCCCTGTACCGGTTCGAGGATCATCCCGGCCGGGGACGGCACCCCGCCCTTCGGGTCGTCGAGGAGGTTCTCGGTCCAGCGGGCGGAGAGTTCGGCGCCGCGCTCGCCGCCCACCCCGAAGGGGCACCGGTAGTCGTACGGATAGGGCAGGCGTGTCACCCGTACGTCCTGCGCACCGCCCGAGGCGTCGAGGGCACCCGCCGTCATGCCGTGGTACGCCCCGGTGAAGGACAGCAGTCCGCTGCGGCCGGTGGCGGTGCGTACGAGCTTGAGCGCGGCCTCGACCGCGTCCGTACCCGCGGGACCGCAGAACTGGATCCGCGCGTCGTCGGCGAGTCCGCGCGGCAGGGTCGCGAACAGCTCGGTGATGAACGCGTCCTTGACGGGGGTCGCGAGGTCCAGCACATGGAGCGGGGCCCCCGAGTCGATGACCTTCTTGATCGCTTCCAGGACCACGGGGTGGTTGTGCCCGAGCGCCAGGGTCCCGGCGCCCGAGAGGCAGTCGAGGTACCGGCGCCCGTCCGCCCCCTCGATCGTCAGCCCGCGCGCCCGTACGGGGACGATGGGCAGGGACCGCGCGTAGGTGCGCGCCGCCGATTCACGCAGTGACTGGCGACGGAGGATCCCCTCGTGCGCGGCAGTCAGCACCGCAGCGGCAGGTTCGGTCACGGTCACGTCTGTCGGTCCTCCCGCGGTGAAGGTTCTGTCGCAGTTCTCCGCAGGTCCGTTGCCCGTCGGCGCTGAACACTGACCCTGCGTTCCCCGTACGTACCAACGACGGTGTCGCCGGGGGATCACGGGCAATCGGAAGATCCTTACGTCGGGGGAACCGCGGCCCTGCCGCGCGCCGTCTTCGACGGCACCGGCATAGTGGGGTCCGCACACCGGCCCCGGAGCTCCGCCGTCGGGGTGGGCGGCATGTGCAGAGAGTTCGCCGAAGAAGATTTCGAAGTCCCAGGGGGGATCACGACATGCGACCCATTCGCCCGACCTTCGCAGCACGTGGCGGGAGGAGCGCGCGTCGCCGAACCTCCCCTGTACGGGCTGCGGTCGGGCTTGCCGCTGCCCTCGCCCTGACCGTCACCGCCTGCGGGCCGAGTGAGGACAACGCGGGCGGCGAGCCGAGCGCATCCGCCGGCCAGGCCGCCGACGACAAGATCGTCATTCCCGACCACCTGAAGGACGAGCTCAAGAAGCACGGCGTCGACCTGGACAAGTGGAAGGGCGGCGCCTGGAAGGACTGGAGCAGGGACGACTGGCTCCGCGAGGCCGAGGACTACATCAACCCGATCATCGAGGACCTCTGGGACCCGGACCGGATGCGGGACGCGGAGCAGCCGGACATGCCGGTGGGCAATGACATCTCCGGCGACCAGGGGGTCACCGACCCGACGCCCGCGCCCGTCCAGGCGCAGCCCTTGAAGACCCCGTACACCACGAGCGCCCCCGAAGCCGGGAAGCTCTTCTTCGACGGGCCCGAGGGCTCGATGGTCTGTTCCGCGACCGTCATCCAGGACTCGGCGCATCCCGGCAAGTCCAACATGGTGTGGACCGCCGGGCACTGCGTGCACGCGGGCAAGAAGGGCGGCTGGTACCGCAACATCGCCTTCGTCCCGTCGTACAACAACACCGACAGGCCGGCCGCCGAGATCGGTGACGCGCCCCGGGACGAGATCACCCCGCACGGCGTGTGGTGGGGCGACTGGGCGCAGACGTCCGACCAGTGGATCGCCCAGGGCGGCCCGACCGGCGGCGAAGGCGCCCCGTACGACTTCGCCGTACTGCACGTCACCCCGGAGAAGGGCGGCGGCAAGTCCCTGGAGGAGACGGTCGGTTCGGCCCTCCCGGTGGAGTTCGACGCACCGGCCGCGCCGGAGATCGCGAGCATGACGGCCACCGGCTACCCGGCCGCCCCGCCCTTCGACGGCCAGAAGCAGCTCGAGTGCGCCGACAAGCCGGGCCGTCTGTCCATCAGCACCGGCGACCCGACGATGTACCGCATCGGCTGCACCATGACCGGTGGTTCCTCCGGTGGCGGCTGGACGGCTCTCGGCCGGGACGGCAAGCCCGCGCTGGTCTCCAACACCTCGATCGGTCCGGTGACCGCCGGCTGGCTGGCCGGTCCTCGCCTGGGCGAGGAGGCCAAGGGGATCTACGACTCGGTGAGCAGGAAGTTCGCCAACCAGTAGGTCTTCCCCCGGGCGCGGCCCCGGGCAGCCCGAAGGCCCGCCCCCTCACGACGAGGGGGCGGGCCTTCGGCTTGCTCCGTGCTCTGTTGCCGTACGGTCGCGCTACGGCCCGGCCGCGGTCAGTGAGCCACCGGTACGTACGGCGCCAGGTCCGCCGCCAGCTCCTCGTGCACCCGCACCTTGATGAGCGTGCCCTCCCCGGTGTGCTCCTCGGAGATGACCTCGCCCTCGGCGTGTGCCCGCGAGATCAGACCGCCCTGCGTGTACGGCACGAGTGCCTCGATCTCGACCTCGGGCCGGGGCAGCTCGGAGTCGATGAGCGCCAGCAGCTCCGCCATGCCCGCGCCCGTACGGGCCGACACAGCGATGGCGTGACGCTCGATGCGCAGCAGCCGCTGCAGTACGACCGGGTCCGCCGCGTCCGCCTTGTTGATCACCACGATCTCGGGCACGTCCAGCGCGCCGACGTCACGGATCACTTCGCGTACGGCCGCCAGCTGCTCCTCCGGTGCCGGGTGGGAACCGTCCACCACGTGCAGGATGAGGTCGGAGTCGCCGACCTCCTCCATGGTGGAGCGGAACGCCTCGACGAGGTGGTGCGGCAGGTGCCGTACGAACCCGACGGTGTCGGCGAGCGTGTAGACCCGCCCGGTGGGCGTCTCCGCGCGGCGCACGGTCGGGTCGAGGGTGGCGAACAGCGCGTTCTCCACCAGCACGCCCGCGCCCGTCAGGCGGTTGAGCAGCGAGGACTTTCCGGCGTTCGTGTATCCGGCGATCGCGACCGAAGGCACCTTGTTGCGCTTGCGCTCCTGGCGCTTGATGTCGCGGCCGGTCTTCATCTCCGCGATCTCCCGGCGCATCTTCGCCATCTTCTCGCGGATCCGGCGCCGGTCGGTCTCGATCTTGGTCTCACCGGGACCACGGGTGGCCATGCCGCCGCCACCGCCGGCACCGGCGCCGCCCATCTGCCGGGACAGCGACTGACCCCAGCCGCGCAGTCGCGGCAGCATGTACTGCATCTGCGCGAGCGCGACCTGTGCCTTGCCCTCCCGGGACTTGGCGTGCTGGGCGAAGATGTCCAGGATCAGGGCGGTGCGGTCGACCACCTTCACCTTGACGACGTCTTCGAGGTGGATGAGCTGGCCGGGGCTGAGCTCACCGTCACAGACGACGGTGTCGGCTCCGGTCTCGAGCACGATGTCGCGCAGCTCGATCGCCTTGCCCGAGCCGATGTAGGTGGCCGGGTCCGGCTTGTCACGGCGCTGCACGACGCCGTCGAGCACCAGGGCGCCCGCGGTCTCCGCGAGAGCCGCCAGCTCGGCCAGCGAGTTCTCGGCGTCCTGCACGGTGCCGGAGGTCCAGACGCCGACCAGCACCACACGCTCAAGGCGCAGCTGCCGGTACTCGACCTCGGTGACGTCTTCGAGCTCGGTGGAGAGGCCGGCCACCCGTCGGAGCGCCGCGCGGTCCGAGCGCTCGTACTGGTCGCCGTCCCGCTCCCCGTCGACTTCGTGGCTCCAGGCGACGTCCTCTTCCATCAGGGCATCGGCCCGAAGGCTCTCGGTCAGGTTCTCCGTGAAGCTCTGTGCGTCCTTGGAAGCGGAAGAAGAGGAGGTCATTGGATCCTTACGTCGCTAGAAAAGTAGGTTGCACCGATCACAACGCGTCATGTGCCCGGAAGATTCCCGAAGTGTCAGGAGGTCTCCGTCCCGGCTGCGCCGCCGGCCCGTCGCGCCGGTCCGTCGATAGTGGCACGGGGCGACCCGGGCCGTCACTCCGGTTTATGCCCGCTCCGCCAGTCGCGATGCCCGGGCATCGCCGGCGTCTTCTTCCCGTACAGCCACGCGTGGAAGAAACCGGACAGGTCCCGCCCCGCGATCCGCGATGCGAGGTTCGTGAAGTCACCGGTCGTCGCGGTGGCGTCCCGGTGGTCCCGCACCCACCGCCGCTCCAGCTGCCCGAAGGCGTCCTCACCGATCTCCTGGCGCAGCGCGTACAGCACCAGTGCGCTGCCGTCGTAGACGACCGGCCTGAAGAGGCTGACCTTCTGCCCCGGCGCGGGGCTGCGGGGAGCGGCGGGCGGGCCGCCCTCTGCCCGCCACCCGTCCGACTGCGCGTACGCCTCGCGCATCCTCGCCTCCAGCGACTGCTCGGCGTGTTCCTCGGCGTACCGCGCCTCGTACCAGGAGGCGTGCCCTTCGTTCAGCCACAGGTCGGACCAGGAGCGCGGCGAGACGCTGTTGCCGAACCACTGGTGCGCCAGTTCGTGCACCATGATCGAGTCGACGTACCACTCGGGCAGCTCGGTACGGGTGAACAGCGAGCGCTCGAAGAGCGACAGCGTCTGGGTCTCCAGCTGGAATCCCGTGTCCGCGTCGGCGATGAGCGCCCCGTACGTCTCGAAGGGGTAGCGGCCGACCTGCCGCTCCATCCACTTCAGGTGCGCCGGTGTCTTCTTCAGCCACGGTTCGAGCCGCGCGCGTTCCGCGGTGGGCACGACATCGCGTACGGGCAGCCCGTGCGGCCCGGTTCTGTGCACGACGGCCGACCGGCCGACGGAGACCTGGGCGAGTTCGGTCGCCATGGGGTGACTGGTCCGGTACGCCCAGGTGGCGCCGCCGGCCGTGTTCCCGGGGTTCCCGGGCTTTCCCGCCGGCAGTCCGTTGGTGACCGCCGTCATGCCCTTGGGCACGGTGACGCGGAAGGTGAAGAGCGCCTTGTCGGCGGGGTGGTCGTTGCACGGGAAGACACGGTGCGCCGCGTCGGCCTGGTTCGCCATCGCCAGGCCGTCGCGGGTGCGCACCCAGCCGCTGTCCTCGCGTCCCTTGGGGTCGGGGTCGCTGGTGTGCCGGACCACGATCCGCATCGGCCGTCCCCGGAGCACCGGCTCGGCGGGCGTGACGACCAGGTCCTCCTCCGCCGTCGCGAACGTGGCGCGCTCGCCGTTCACCTCGACCGATCCGACGGTGCCGTACGCGAAGTCGAGATTGATCCGGTCGAGCCGCTGTGTGGCCGTCGCGTCGATCTTCGTGACGGCGTCCAGCGGTTTCCTGTTGTCTCCGCGGTACGTGAAGGAGATGTCGTACGCGAGAACGTCGTACCCGGGGTTGCCCAGGTGGGGGAAGAGCGGATCGCCGATCCCGAGGGCCGCGGGCGGCGCGGGGGCGGGGAGCGTCGCGGCGACGAGGGTGGCCGAGGCGGCGGCCAGCAGGGCGGCACGCAGGCGCCGGGAGGTGAGCAGCATGACCTACCGCTACCAGCGCACGCCGCGCGTGCCGTGTCCGCACGCGCCGCTCCACTCGAAAGAGCGGCCCGTTCGGTCAAGCGGTGGCGGGACGCTGGGCGCGGCTCACGTCGTACACGCCGGGCACCTCGCGCATCGCGCGCATCAGCGCGGGAAGCCCCGCGGCATCGGGGAGCTGGAGGGTGTACGTGTGCCGCACGCGCTGCTCGCTCGGCGGCTCCACGGTGGCCGAGACGACCGCCGCGCCCGCGGTGGCGATGGCTTCGGTGAGGTCGGCGAGGAGCCGGGGGCGCCCGAAGGACTCGGCGACCAGGGTGACCCGGCAGTCGCCCGTGGCCAGCCATCGCACGCCCACGGGTTCCCGTCCGCGCGTCCGCATCCGGGCCGCCGCGGGGCACTCCTCGCGGTGCACGGTGACGACACCGCCGCGCACGGCGAAGCCGGTGACGGCGTCGGGCGGTACGGGCGTGCAGCAGCCGGCGAGCCGTACGGTCGCGTCGGGCAGATCCACGACGGCGTTCTCGGCGCTCCTGGGCAGCAGGCCGTCGATGGCGGGCGCCAGGGGGGCGGCCTCCGGCCTGGGCTCCGGCGTCCGGCCTCCCGGAGCGGGCGGGTCGTCCTGCGGATGGGCGGAGAGCCAGTGGGTGATGGCGATCCGCGCGGCGGGCGTACGGACGTGGTCGAGCCACTCGGGCGAGGGGCCCGAGCCGATGTCGTGGGCGAGGAGCAGCTGCACCGTGTCACCGTCGCTCAGCACCGTGCTGAGGGTCGCCAGCCGGCCGTTGACCCGGGCGCCGATGCAGCGGTGCGCCGCCTCGCCGTGCTGCGCGTACGCCGCGTCCACGCAGCTCGCACCGGCCGGCAGCCCCAGCGCGGCGCCGTCCGAGCGGAACACGGTGATCTCCCGGTCCTGCGCGAGGTCCGCGCGCAGGGACGTCCAGAAGGTGTCGGGGTCGGGCGTGGACTCCTGCCACTCCAGCAGCCGGGAGAGCCAGCCGGGCCGGGTGGGGTCCGCGCGCTCTCCCTCGACGGCGGGCTCGGCGCCGTCGGTCGGCGCGTACGGGTTGCCCAGGGCGACGACGCCCGCCTCCGCCACCTTGTGCATCCGGTGCGTACGGATGAGGACTTCGGCCACTTCCCCTTCCGGGCTCGCGACGGCGGTGTGCAGCGACTGGTAGAGGTTGAACTTGGGCGCAGCGATGAAGTCCTTGAACTCGGAGATCACCGGTGTGAAGCAGGTGTGCAGCTCGCCCAGTACGCCGTAGCAGTCGGCGTCCTCCGTGACGAGCACCAGCAGCCGTCCGAAGTCCGTGCCGCGCAGTTCGCCGCGTTTGAGCCTGGTCCGGTGGACGGAGACGAAGTGGCGGGGCCTGACGAGGACCTCGGCGGTCAGACCGGCTTCCCGCAGCACCTTCCTGACCTCTTCCGCGATCGCCTCCAGCGGGTCTCCCGCGGCGGCGTCCGCCGCGATGAGGGCACGCGTGTGCTCGTACTCCTCAGGGTGGAGGATCGCGAAGACCAGGTCCTCCAGCTCGGTCTTGAGGGCCTGTACGCCGAGCCGTTCGGCGAGCGGGATCAGGACGTCCCGGGTGACCCGGGCGATCCGGGCCTGCTTCTCGGGGCGCATCACGGTGAGGGTGCGCATGTTGTGCAGCCGGTCCGCGAGTTTGATCGACATGACCCGGACGTCGTTGCCGGTGGCGACGAGCATCTTGCGGAAGGTCTCGGGTTCGGCGGCGGCGCCGTAGTCGACCTTCTCCAGTTTCGTCACACCGTCGACGAGGAAGCAGACCTCCTCGCCGAACCCCGTGCGGACCTGGTCGAGCGTCACATCGGTGTCTTCGACGGTGTCGTGCAGGAGCGCCGCGGTCAACGTGGTGGTCTCGGCCCCGAGTTCGGCGAGGATCAGCGTCACGGCGAGCGGATGGGTGATGTACGGCTCGCCGCTCTTGCGCATCTGCCCGCGGTGCGACGACTCGGCGAGCACGTACGCCCTGTGCAGGATGGAGAGGTCGGCGTCCGGGTGGTGGGCGCGGTGGGCGTCCGCGACGTGGCCGATCGCGTCGGGCAGCCGGTCCCGCGACGCGGGACCGAGCAGGGCGACACGGCCGAGCCTGCGGAGGTCCAGTCTGGTGCGGCCACGCCTGCGGCTGGCGGCTCCTGGGTGGGCGGCCTCTGCACTCATGGGGCACCTCCGGCAGCGTCGACCGGCGGTGGACGGGTGGGCCCGCGTCCCGGCCGGTGCTTGATGCTACCGAGCCCACCACGCCCCGCTGTCCCGCTCTCGCTCAGCGTGAACCGGATCACCCATTCGAGCGAAGTTCGGGGCGGCGGCCGTTTCCTGCCGGCCCTAGGGGGCCGGAGTGATCCAGTCCGGGTCGACGGTGCCCTCGGCGACGATCACGGCGGGCCCCGTCATCTCGACGGCTCCGTCGGGCTGCTCGGTGATCACCAGACGCCCGCCGGGGAGGTCGACGGTGTACGTCACGGGCTCACCGGTGACGGCGGGGTCGGCGCCGTCCCTGCGGGCCGCGGCGACGGCCACGGCGCACGCGCCCGTACCGCAGGAGCGGGTCTCGCCCGAGCCGCGCTCGTGCACGCGCATCGCGACGTGGCGCGGGCCGCGGTCGACGACGAACTCGACGTTGACCCCCTCCGGGTAGGCGGAGGCGGGGCTGAAGGACGGGGCGGTGAACAGGTCACCGGCGTGGTCCAGGTCGTCGACGAAGGCGACGGCGTGCGGGTTGCCCATGTTCACGTTGCGGGCGGGCCACTCCCGGGCCCCCGCGGAGACCGTGACGTCGCCCCCGGGCAGGAGAGCCCGGCCCATGAAGACGGTGATGTCGCCGCCGGCTTCCGCCTTGGCGATGTGCACCCGCTTGACGCCTCCGCGGGTGGCGACGGCCAGGTCGCCCTCGCCGACGAGTCCCGCGCGCTGGAGGTAGTGGGCGAAGACGCGGACGCCGTTGCCGCACATCTCGGCGATCGAGCCGTCCGCGTTGCGGTAGTCCATGAACCACTCGGCCGTCCCGGCCGCCGCGCGCGCCTCGGGATGCTCGGCGGACCGTACGACGTGCAGCAGGCCGTCACCGCCGATGCCGGCCCTGCGGTCGCACAGTTTCGCGACGAGGGACGGGGGCAGGTCGATGCTGTTGTCCGGGTCGGGGACGATCACGAAGTCGTTCTCGGTCCCGTGGCCCTTGAGGAAGGCGATCGGCGAGTTGCTCACGGCGCCAATCGTACGGGGCGGGTACGACGGGCGGTCAGCGGAGGCGGGCCACGCGCCAGACGGCCAGCGCGACCAGGCCGGCGCCCACGACGACGTACAGCGCGATCATCCGCCAGTCGGGGCGCTTGCCCGAGTCCTTGGACGGCAGGCCGGGCCAGGTGTGTCCCACGCGGCGGGCGGCCATCATGCCCCAGCCCGCGGCGCAGCAGCTGATCAGCAGTCCCAGCATGGCGACGACCGCTCCGCCGTCGCCGAACTCGAAGGCCAGGGGGAAGGCGAACATCAGGGAGCCCAGGGCGGCGAGTCCCACGATCGGCGCGAGCTGCCAGATCCGCAGGCGCCGCTGCGGGCGCAGCTCGACCTCGACCTCGGGCCCCGTCCCCGCCCCGGACGCCACGTCCTGGTCGTCGGGCCCGTCGGGGCTCAAACGGTCCGGATCTTCCTGTGCTGTGTCACGAGGGCCGGCTTCCATCGCCACGCGCCCTCCCAACTTGGACTCCACTGGTCGATCGAAACTTGATGATGGCACGGGCCCGGGCACCGGAATGACGGGCGGAGCGTCCCGATGCCATCACGTGATCAGGCTGTAACCGCTCGTTCGACCAATGTCAGCGCCCGCTGCGGGAGTTCCGCGCGGTCCTCGGCCGCGCCGCTCAGCCAGTGCACCCTCGGATCCCGGCGGAACCACGAGTCCTGGCGGCGGGCGAAACGCTTGGTGGCGCGCACGGTCTCGGCGCGTGCCTCCTCCTCGGTGCACTCCCCCGCCAGCGCGGCCAGTACCTGCTGGTACCCCAGGGCGCGTGCGGCCGTACGCCCCTCCCGGAGCCCTTGCGCCTCCAGGGTGCGCACCTCGTCCACGAGCCCTGCCTCCCACATGCGGTCGACGCGCGCCGCGATGCGCTCGTCGAGCTCGGGGCGGCCCACGTCGACGCCGATCTGGACGGTGTCGTACACCGAGTCGGGGCCCGGGAGGTTGGCCGTGAACGGCTTGCCGGTGATTTCGATCACTTCCAGCGCGCGGACGATGCGCCGGCCGTTGCTCGGCAGGATCGCGCGCCCCGCGTCGGGATCGGCGGCGGCGAGGCGCGCGTGCAGGGCGCCGGGGCCTCGCAGTTCCAGTTCCTCCTCCAGCCGGGTCCGCACCGCCGGGTCGGTGCCGGGGAACTCGAGTGCGTCGACGGCCCCGCGTACGTAGAGCCCCGAGCCTCCGACGAGGACGGGCGTACGGCCGTCGGCGAGGAGCCGGTCGATCTCCGCGCGGGCGAGCCTCTGGTACTCGGCGACGCTGGCCGCCTCGGTCACGTCCCAGATGTCGAGGAGGTGGTGCGGGATACCGCCGCGCTCCCCGGGCGTCAGTTTGGCGGTGCCGATGTCCATCCCCCGGTAGAGCTGCATGGAGTCGGCGTTGACGACTTCCCCGCCGAAATGCTGGGCGAGGGCGACGCCCAGATCGGACTTTCCGGCTGCCGTGGGGCCGACAACGGCGATGACCCGCGGTGCGGGAGCTGCAGTTCTCACCGCCCCAGTCTCGCAAACCACACGGCACCTCCCCGAACGAGTTACGTGACGGCACGCGGCCGGGTTCGTTTCCTGTTGCGAGGTTCCGACCGCCGGTTTACGGACCGGTGCCCCTGGGCGACGCAATGAGACGCTCCGGACGGGCGCGGAATTTCGCCCACACGAGTAATGTATGGAGCAGACATGGGCCTTTTTGCACGGTTTCGCCGCAAGTCCAAGGATGTCGTGGAGGCGTCGCCCGAAGAGGCACAGGCCGGCGCCCTGACGGGCGGCACCCCGGAGGAAGCCGCCGCGGAAGGCGCGGCCGAGAAGGGTGCCGAGACTCCTGGAGCCGCCGAGGGGGAGGGCGTCGAGATTCCCAAGCAGCAGTCCGCGGACGAGGCGGCGGACAACGAGGCCGGAGAGAACGCCCATAAGTAGCCCCCCGAAGAGCGAAGGTGATCCATGGGTTTCCTGGATTCGTTGAAGGCCAAGATCGCTCCTGCGAAGGACAAGGTCTCGGATCTCGCGCAGCAGCACGAGGGCAAGATCGAGCAGGGTCTGAGCAAGGCCGCCAAGGCGGTCGACAGCAAGACCAAGGGCAAGTACAGCAGTCGGATCGAGTCGGGGACGGGCAAGGCCAAGCAGACCCTGGACCGCATCGCTCACAAGGACGACAGGACCGGCGGGACGAGCGGCACCGGCACTGCGCCGCCGCCTCCTCCTCCGGCCCCCTGACCCACGGTGTCCTGACAAGCGGCAACGGCGGACGGCCGCGGAGCGCACATCGCTCCGCGGCCGTCCGCCGTGCTTGTGTCTTCGACGTTCCCGACGGTTGCGTTCCCGACGGCTTCCCGGGGCTCAGGACCAGGCGGCGACGAAGTAGCCGACGCCGTAAGGGGCCTCCTCGTACAGCAGCCGGCCGTCGAGACCGGCGCCCTCGGCGGCGCCCGCGAGGACCTGCCAGGGGGCCCGGCCCGCCGCCTTGAGCTCGTACGCCACGTGCTCGTCCAGGGCCAGCAGGGCGGCCGTGTCGGCCGCGCCCAGCGCCCGCGCCGCTGCCACGTCGAAGCCGTCGGCCCGTTCGTCCAGATAGCCCGGCGCCTTGAGCGTCCGGCAGGCGCTGCCGTCGCCGAGCACGAGAAGGGCGACCCGCTCCGCCCGTGCGGCGAGTTTCCGGCCCTCGTCCGCGCACCGGCCGCCCGCAAGCCGCTCCCCGACTCCGAGGCCCTCCACGGGGGCGTCCGCCCACTGCGTACGGGAGAGCAGCCAGGCGCCCACGGCGAGGGACGGCGGGAGCTCGCGCCCCGCGGCGCTCGCCCGGTCGTCCTCCGCCGTCGCACCGAGGCGCACACCGAGACCGACACCGAAGCCCCGGAAGCCGCCGACGCTCCCCCGGGGGTACGTCCCGGTGCCGTCCTGTCCCGCGGGGCCGACCACGACCAGCAGGTCGGGGCGGGACGCCGCGAGCACCCCGAGAGCGTCCGCGCAGGCGTCCCGTGCGGCGTCGAGTTCCCGGGCGGCCCCGGAGGCGACCTCGGGGACCAGGAGCGGCGGGCAGGGGCATACGGCGGCGGCGACAAGCATGCCCGGAAGCCTAGTACCCGGCGGAACGCCGTTCCGAGGCTCCGGGGCCTCACCGCCGTACGGCAGCTCCCGCACACGGGGCACCCGCGTCCCCGCGCCGCCGCTCCCCCGGTTCTCCTCGGCGCACGGACCGGCCGCCGGCCGGCTTACTGGACGGAGCAGCCGCCCGTGGCCGCGGGCAGCGGCTCCGGTACGCCGATCTTCGGCAGCCCCAGGAGAACACCGGCGCCCTGCTTCGGCTCCGCGGTGCGCCGCTCCCAGGCGTCGCCCGCGCGGGTGCGGCGTACGGCCTTGGAGGGGCCCTCGGCCAGCAGGTGGTGCGGCGCGGCGTAGGTGATCTCGACCGTCACCACGTCACCGGGGCGCACGTCCTCGTCGGGCTTCGTGAAGTGGACGAGGCGGTTGTCGGGGGCGCGGCCGGAGAGGCGGTGCGTGGCGCCGTCCTTGCGGCCCTCGCCCTCGGCGACCATGACGTCCACCGTCCTGCCGACCTGCTTCTTGTTCTCCTCCCAGGAGATCTCCTCCTGGAGGGCGACCAGGCGCATGTAGCGCTCC
The DNA here is from genome assembly GCF_053591575.1 of Streptomyces altiplanensis. Taxonomy (NCBI): domain Bacteria; kingdom Bacillati; phylum Actinomycetota; class Actinomycetes; order Kitasatosporales; family Streptomycetaceae; genus Streptomyces; species Streptomyces altiplanensis. The sequence continues at coordinate 43,877 of NZ_JBSFUB010000019.1, forward strand.
TGGACGACCTCCTTGGGGATCTGGTCCTCCATGGTGGCGGCCGGCGTTCCGGGGCGCTTGGAGTACTGGAAGGTGAAGGCCTGTGCGAAGCGCGCCTCGCGGACCGTGTGCATGGTCTGCTCGAAGTCCTCCTCGGTCTCGCCGGGGAAGCCCACGATGATGTCGGTGGAGATGGCGGCGTGCGGCATCGCGGCGCGCACCTTCTCGATGATGCCGAGGAAGCGCTCCTGGCGGTACGAGCGGCGCATCGCCTTGAGGACGGTGTCCGAGCCGGACTGGAGCGGCATGTGCAGCTGCGGCATGACGTTCGGCGTCTCGGCCATCGCGGCGATCACGTCGTCGGTGAAGTCGCGCGGGTGCGGCGAGGTGAAGCGGACGCGCTCCAGGCCCTCGATCTTCCCGCAGGCGCGCAGCAGCTTGGAGAACGCCTCGCGGTCGCCGATGTCGGAGCCGTAGGCGTTGACGTTCTGGCCGAGCAGGGTGATCTCGGAGACGCCCTCGGCGACCAGTGCCTCGATCTCGGCGAGGATGTCGCCGGTCCTGCGGTCCTTCTCCTTGCCGCGCAGCGCCGGGACGATGCAGAAGGTGCAGGTGTTGTTGCACCCGACGGAGATGGAGACCCAGGCGGCGTACGCGCTCTCGCGTCGCGTCGGAAGGGTGGACGGGAACGCTTCCAGCGACTCGGCGATCTCGACCTGCGCCTCTTCCTGGACGCGGGCGCGCTCCAGCAGCACGGGCAGTTTGCCGATGTTGTGCGTGCCGAAGACCACGTCGACCCAGGGGGCCCTCTTGACGATGGTGTCGCGGTCCTTCTGCGCGAGGCAGCCGCCGACGGCGATCTGCATGCCCGGCCGCTTCGTCTTCATCGGGGCGAGCCTGCCGAGGTTGCCGTACAGCTTGTTGTCGGCGTTCTCCCGCACCGCGCAGGTGTTGAAGACGACGACGTCGGCGTCACCGTCGGCGCCCTCCGGCGCCCGGACATATCCCGCGCCCTCCAGGAGGCCCGAGAGCCGCTCGGAGTCGTGGACGTTCATCTGGCACCCGTAAGTGCGCACCTCGTATGTCTTCTCGCTCATCTCGTACACCAGGGTACGGGGCCGGGCACCCCCTGGTCCCCGAGGGGAGTGAACTGGCAGGATCGCGCGCATGCCCCAGGTCCTCCCCCGCATCAGCCGCCGCCGTGCCCTCCAGGGGGCCGTCGCCGCCTTCGTGGTGTCCGGACTGCTGCTGTGGTGGCTCCTGCCGATCGGGGAGTCCTCGCCGCGCGGGAAGATCACGTTCAGTACGGGTGTGACGACGGGGGTCTACCAGCGCTACGGCGAACTCCTGGGCGAGTCCCTCGCCCGTGATCTCCCCGAGGTGGACATGCGGCTGCGGACCAGCGAGGGGTCGCAGCAGAACCTCGCGCGGCTGGCGAGCGGGGAGGCCGATTTCACCATCGCCACCGCGGACGCCGTGGCGAAGTACCAGCGGGACCGCATGCCCGGTGCAAAGCGGCTGCGCAGCTGTGCGCGGCTGTACGACGACTATGTGCAGCTCGTCGTGGAGAAGGGCTCCGAGGTGCGGTCCGCGGCGGATCTGCGCGGCAGGCGGGTCGCGGTGGGACAGGACGGGTCGGGCGTACGGCTGGTGGCGAACCGGCTGCTGGAGGCCGCCGGGCTCGACCCCGGGCGGGACATCGTCCCGGTGTCCGCCGGCATCAACACCATGCCCCGGTTGCTGGAGAAGGGCGAGATCGACGCCTTCTTCTGGTCGGGCGGCCTGCCCACCAGCGCCGTGCGGGACCTGTCGGAGCGCATGGCGATCCGGCTCGTACCGCTGGGTGATCTCGTCGACGAGCTGCACGCGGCGGGTGGTGCCTCCCGCCACTACCGGTTCGCCGTGATGCCCGCCGACGCGTACTCCGAGGTGCGGGACGGGGTGGCCGTGCCGACGGTGGCCGTGGCCAATCTGCTGGTGACCACGGACCGTACGGACGCCGGGCTGACGGAGGGGCTGACCCGTTCGGTGATAAGGAGCCGGGACCACATCGGCAACGAGGTGCACGCGGCGCAGCTGGTCGATCTGCGGACCGCGATCTACACCGATCCGCTGCGGCTGCACGAGGGCGCGCAGCGCTACTACCGGTCGGTCAAGCCGTAGCCGCGAGGGCGGCCGGGCCGGTCAGGCGGTGGGGGGCGTGCGGGGAACCGTCACGGTCACCCGCAGCCCGTGGGGCGTGTTCCGGGCGTACGACATGGTGCCGCCGCCGGCGAGGAGCAGGGCCCGCGAGATGGACAGGCCGAGGCCAGAGCCCTTGATGTTCTGGTGGCGGTTGCTGCGCCAGAAGCGGTCGCCGATGCGGGCGAGTTCGTCCTCGGTCAGGCCGGGGCCGCCGTCGGCGACGGTGATCGTGCAGGTCTCCCCGTCCGGCGCGACCGCGACCTCGACCTCCTCGCCCGGGGGCGTGAACTTCAGGGCGTTGTCGATCACCGCGTCGAGGGCGCTGGAGAGCGCGACGAGGTCACCCCACGCGGTGACGGCCGCCGGGCCTTCGTACGCGAGGCGTACGCCCTTGTCGTCCGCGAGGGGGTACCAGGCGGCGACGCGCTCGGTGACCAGTTCGCCGAGGTCGATCAGCTGGAGGTGGGCGGGGGCGTGTTCGGCCAGCGCCAGGTCCAGCAGGCTGTCCAGGACCTGTGCGAGGCGCTTGCCCTCCGTGCGGACGGAGGCGATCTCCTCGTTTCCGGGCAGGTCGAGGTGGAGGAGCTCGATCCGCAGGAGCAGGGCGGCCAGCGGGTTGCGCAGCTGGTGGGAGGCGTCGGAGACGAAGGCGCGCTGCTGCTCCAGCACGTCCTCGACGTTGTCCGCCATCTCGTTGAACGACCGGGCCAGGCGCCTGAGTTCCGGCGGCCCGCTCGCGGCCGCGACGCGCGAGTTCATCAGGCCGGTCGCTATGTCGTGGGTGGCCGCGTCCAGGACGCGTACGGGCCTGAGCACCCAGCCGGTCAGCCGGAACGCGGCGCCGACCGCGACCAGCATCGCCGCGCCCTCGCCCGCCGCGATCAGCACCCAGCCGTACAGGGTCCGCGAACGCATCTGTCCGGTGGGCGAGTCGGTGACGACGACCGCGACCACGTCGCCGTCCCGAACCACCGGCGAGGCGACGAACAGCCGGCCGTCCTGCCAGGGCCAGACCTGCTGCGGATCGTGGCTGCGGCGCTTGTAGAGCGCCTCCTGGAAGGCGTCACGGCCCTCGCCCCACGCGGGAACGGACCAGTTCCCGGGAGCGCTCGCCATGGATTCGCCGTCGCGGTAGAAGACCCCCGCCCGGATTCCGTACACCCCGTGGTAGCTGGCGAGTTCGGTCTCCAGGGTCCTGCGCCGCTCGTCCTCGGCGCTGTCCTTGCGCTCGGTGACGAACTGGGCGAGCGCCGCGAAGCGCGCCGTGTCGTCGATCCGGTCGACGACCACCCGCTGCTGCTGCGCGGCGGCCACGCTGACCGCGAGCGGGAAGCCCAGCGCGAGGAGGATGCCCGCGAGGAGGACGATGAGCAGCGGGAGGAGGCGGGCGCGCACGCGGGGTTACGGGCCCTGTACCGCGGCCGGGACGACGAGCCGGTAGCCGACACCGCGCACGGTCTGGATGAGCGCGGGCATCCGCAGCTTGGAGCGCAGGGAGGCCACGTGCACCTCCAGGGTGCGGCCGGTCCCCTCCCAGCTCGTACGCCAGACCTCACTGATGATCTGCTCCCGGCGGAAGACGACGCCGGGGCGCTGCGCGAGGAGGGCGAGCAGGTCGAACTCCTTGCGGGTCAGCTGGACCTCGGTGCCGTCGACGCTGACGCGGCGCGTGGGCAGTTCGATGCGTACGCCGCCGAGCCGCAGGGCGGTGTCGGCGGCCGTGGCGGACACCGGCGCGTCACCCGTCGCCTTGCGCCTGCTGACGGCGTGGATACGGGCGAGCAGCTCGCCGGTGTCGTACGGCTTGACGACATAGTCGTCGGCGCCCAGGTTGAGGCCGTGGATGCGGGAGCGCACGTCGGCCCGCGCGGTCACCATGATCACCGGGGTGTCGCCGCGCTTGCGGATCTTGCCGCAGACCTCGTAGCCGTCCTGGTCGGGCAGTCCGAGGTCGAGCAGCACGACGCCGAAGGGCTCCTTCTCGGCCGGCAGGAGCGCCTGGATCGCCTCTTCGCCGCTGCGGGCGTGGACGACCTGGAACCCGTGCCGGACGAGGATGGCGGAGAGGGCCGCCGCGACGTGGTTGTCGTCCTCGACGAGCAGCAGTCTCATGGTCGGCCCCCCTCCGGTGAAATCTTCGTGAATTGGTCTCAGGGCATAAACGCCGATGCGTCACGTTCCAGTCAAGACCCTTCCCGTTACGGGCATGTTCCGTTATGGAGCCGGTATCCCCGCCCGGGGTCCCGTTCACGCGGTGTGTCCGGTTGCGGCCGGATCGTTATGCTCAATTTCAGCTCAGATGTAATGACGCTGGTCGCGGCGGCTGACTAGGGTCCTCCCAACCGAGGAGGACGGAGCAAGAAGCCGATGAGCGGAGTTTCAGTGACCAAGGCCGCCGATGACGCTGCGCCCGCAGCCGACGACCTGGTCGTGCTGAGCAACGTCAACAAGCACTTCGGCGCGCTGCATGTGCTCCAGGACATCGATCTGACCATCGCCCGTGGCGAGGTCGTGGTCGTCATCGGACCCTCCGGGTCCGGAAAGTCCACGCTGTGCCGCACCATCAACCGCCTGGAGACGATCGACTCCGGTGCGATCACGATCGACGGAAGGCCGCTGCCCCAGGAGGGCAAGGAACTCGCCCGGCTGCGGGCCGACGTCGGCATGGTCTTCCAGTCGTTCAACCTCTTCGCGCACAAGACGGTGCTGGAGAACGTGACGCTGGGCCAGATCAAGGTCCGCAAGGCGGACAAGAAGGCGGCGGAGGAGAAGGCGCGCACCCTGCTCGACCGGGTGGGTGTCGGCTCGCAGGCGGACAAGTACCCGGCGCAGCTCTCCGGCGGTCAGCAGCAACGTGTCGCGATCGCGCGGGCGTTGGCCATGGACCCCAAGGTCATGCTCTTCGACGAGCCCACTTCGGCGCTCGACCCCGAGATGATCAACGAGGTGCTGGAAGCCATGCAGCAGCTGGCACGCGACGGCATGACGATGGTGGTCGTCACCCACGAGATGGGCTTCGCGCGCTCGGCCGCCAACCGCGTCGTCTTCATGGCGGACGGCAAGATCGTCGAAGAGGCCACGCCCGACCAGTTCTTCAGCAATCCGCGCAGCGACCGGGCCAAGGACTTCCTGTCGAAGATCCTTCACCACTGACGACTCACGACCTACGACATAAGGGATGTTCACGATGAAGCTCCGCAAAACGGCCGCTGTCGCCATTGCTGTGCTCGCCCTGACCGCGACCGCCTGTGGCGGCGACACCGGTACCGCGGGTGACAAGCCGAAGGCCCCGACCGGCGGCAAGGAAGCGCCCAAGCTGCCGACGTACACGGTCGCCAAGGACGTCAAGATCGACTCGCCGACGCTGAAGAAGGCCCAGCAGGCCGGCAAGATCACCTTCGGTGCCAAGAACGACCAGCCGTACCTCGGCTTCGAGGACACCGACGGCAAGCGCTCGGGCTTCGACATCGAGATCGCCAAGATGGTCGCCGCCGACCTCGGCTTCTCGGCCGACCAGATCGTCTTCAAGACGGTCGACTCCGGCGTCCGCGAGACGACCATCTCCAAGGGCGACGTCGACCTCTACGTCGGTACGTACACGATCAACGACGAGCGCAAGAAGCAGGTCGGCTTCGCCGGTCCGTACTTCATGGCGGGCGCCGACCTCCTGGTCCGCAAGGACGAGACGGCGATCACCGGACCCGACTCCGTCAAGGGCAAGAAGGTCTGCTCGATCGTCGGCTCCACTCCGCTCCAGGAGATCAAGAAGCCGAAGTACGGCGCGAAGGCCATCGAGCTCTCGAAGTACTCCGAGTGCGTGCAGCAGCTCATCAACAACGAGGTCGACGCGGTCACGACCGACGACGCGATCCTCAAGGGCTACGCCGCCCAGCGTCCGACGAAGCTCAAGGTGCTCGGCAAGCCGTTCACCAAGGAGCCGTACGGCATCGGCATGAGCAAGGACGACAAGGCGCTGCGCGAGGCGGTCACCAAGTCGCTCGAGGCGCACATCAAGAACGGCGACTACAAGAAGGCGTACGACGCGACGCTCGGCCTGTCCGGCTCGCCGTTCACCGAGCCGCCGGCGCTCGAGCGCTACTGATACCGCCGTCTTCGGTGGTGTCCTGCCGGGCCCCGTACGCGCTTGAGGGGAGCGTACGGGGCGCGGTGTCCCCTGCCCGTCCGCTGCTGCTGCCGCCCACGAGGACTTCCCCGTGAATGTATTGCTCGACCACTTGCCGGAGTTCCGTGACGGTTTCATAGGAACCGTGCTGCTGACCGCCGCCAGTGCGCTGCTCGCGATGGTGCTGGGCGTCGTGATGGCCGGTTTCCGGGTCTCTCCCGTACCGCCCCTGCGGTTCTTCGGCACCGCCTGGGTCACACTCTTCCGCAACACCCCGCTGACGCTGCTGTTCCTCGTCGCCTGGTTCGTGGTGCCCGCCGTCTTCGGCACCGGCATGAACCCGTGGACGAAGGCGCTGCTGGCGCTCGGCTTCTACACCTCCGCGTTCGTCTGCGAGGCCGTCAGGTCCGGTGTCAGCACGGTGCCGCTCGGCCAGGCCGAGGCCGCCCGTTCGCTGGGGATGACCTTCTCCCAGACACTGCGCATGATCGTCCTGCCCCAGGCCACCCGCACCGTGATCCCGCCGCTGAGCAGCATCTTCATCGCGCTCACCAAGAACTCGGCGATCGCGGGAGCGTTCAGTGTCATCGAGCTCTTCGGGGTGCAGAAGCTGCTGAGCGACAAGGGCTTCGCCATCGCCCCGATCTTCCTCTGGGTGGCTCTCGCCTACCTGGTCATCACCTTCACCATCAGCGGTCTCTTCCGGCTGCTCGAGCGGCGCCTGGAGGTCGCACGATGAGTTCGAGCGTCCTGTACGACGCCCCGGGTCCCAACGCCCGGGTACGCAACCGCATCTACAGCGTGGTCGGTTCCCTGCTGGTCCTCGGTCTGATCGCCTTCGCGGTCTACCGGCTCGCGGACCGCGGCTACTTCGCGCCCGAGATGTGGAACATCTTCAACAACGCCGGTGTCCGGGCGAACATCCGCGACGGCGTCCTCTCCACCCTCCAGGTCTTCGTGGTGGCGGCAGTGCTGTCGCTGGCCCTGGGCGTGCTGCTGGCCGTGGCGCGGCTCTCCGAGCACCGTGCCGTCAGCGCGGTGGCCGCCGGGTTCATCGAGCTGTTCCGGGCCGTCCCGCTGCTGATCACGATCTACGCGATGTGGGTCCTGTTCCTGACCTACAAGAACAACCTCGGGTTCATCGGCGAGAGTTCGGCGTACTGGGCCCTGGTCATCGGACTGACCGTCTACAACGCGTGCGTCCAGGCCGAGGTGCTCAGGGCGGGTGTCAACGCCGTGCCCAAGGGGCAGGTGGAGGCGGCGTACGCGCTGGGTCTGCGCAAGTCGCAGGTCATGACGATGCTGCTGCTCCCGCAGGCCGTCCGCTCCATGCTGCCGACGATCATCAGCCAGCTGGTCGTGACCCTCAAGGACACCTCGCTCGGCTACATCATCACGTACGCGGAGCTGCTGTACGCGGCCCGGACGATGGCCAACAACATCATCGTCAATGACGACAATCCGTATGTCCCCGTCGTCATCGTCGTGGGTGCCATCTACGTCGCGATGTGTCTGGCGCTTTCCTCGCTCGCCACCTGGGTCGAGAAGCGCGGCCGCCGGGCCAAGACCGGCATTGCGCCGGCCGCCGCCGCCGAACCGCTGGAGGCGCCCGGAGTGCTCGACGCCGGTGGCGGGCCGCTCGGACCGCACGTGGAAGGCGGGGCCGGAGGTACCGACGGGCCTGACGGCAAGAAGAACTGACGAAATGTGAGGCAGCGGCCCCCGCGCCGCTGCCTCTGTCACTTGACGCAAGCACCCGCAGTGGGTTGCATACGTTCTGTGATCGTGCACCGGGTTCCACCTGCCGCTTCCCGCATGTCCGTACGGACTGGAGGGGACGCTCCGTGGACCCGGTGATCGTCGTCGGGGCCGGTCCTGTCGGACTGGCCCTCTCCCTGGCTCTCGCCGGCCAGGGTGTGCCCTCCGTCGTGCTCGACGAGGGGGCGGGCAAGGACGAGCCCCGCACGGCCCGTACGGCCGTCCTGCGGCCGGACACCGCCGAGCTGCTCGAACGGCTCGGCTGCGCCACGGTCCGTGACGACGGGGCACGCTGGACCGGATGGCGGTCCATGCGGCGCAATCAGGAGGTCAGGCAGGTCGATTTCGGCGACACCCACGATCTGTCCTCCCCGGTGCACCTGCCCCAGCACGACCTGACGCGCGGGCTGCGGGACGCCGTCACGGCGCACGAGCTGGTGCGGACCGTGCCGCACGGACGTCTCGACACCATCGAGCAGGACGGCAGCGGCGTCACCGCGCACACACGTGAGCCCGGGGCCACCTCGTGGCGCGGCAGCTTCCTGGTCGGCTGCGACGGGGCGAGGTCGACGGTGCGCAAGCTCCTCGACATCCGCTTCCCCGGACGTACGTCGGTCGAGAGGCATGCCGTCGCCGCGCTGCGTACGGAACTGCCCCGGCCGGACGAGGCGTTGCTGCACCGCATGCCGCCGTGGCGGACCGGCGGGCAGGAAGTGACCGCCCGTCCGCTGCCCGGTGGTGTGTGGCGGCTCGACTGGTTGCTGCCGCCGCGCGGTGAGCTCGTCACCCCCGAGGCCCTGCTGGCGCGGATCCGGGACACCCTGGGCGGCTGGTGCGGCGAGACACCTCCGTACGAACTCATCGACACCGGCGTGTACACCGTCCACCACCGGCTGGCCCGCAGGTGGCGGGTGGGGCGGGCGTTCCTCGCCGGGGACTCCGCGCATCTGCTCGGCGCGCTCGGTACGCAGGGCCTCGACGAGGGGCTGCGGGACATCGACAACCTGGCCTGGAAGCTGGCACAGGCCTGGCACCTGGGGGCCTCGGAGACGCTGCTCGACAGCTACCAGGCCGAGCGGCGCACCGCGGTCGCCGCGCGCCTGCGCGCCGCCGACCAAGCGCTGCCGGTACTGCGGGGCGGCGGGCTGCGGACGTACCTCTCCGGTACCGCGCGCGGGCACGACACCCTGCTCACGGACGGGCACCTGGGGCGCGGGGCGCTGGGAGCGCCGCCCGAGTACACGCACTCCCCGCTCACGCCCCTGCGCACCGAGGCGCAGACGCTCGTCGGTACGCCGCTGGGCGGGCCGGTGGCGGACGTACGGGCGACCGCGCCCGACGGCACCACGGTGCGGCTGCGGGACCGGCTGGGGCGCGGACGGCAGCTGGTGGTGCTGGTCGCGCCGGGCACGGGGGTGTGGGACCGGCGGCACTGGATGACCGCGGGGCTGATGCCCCGGCTGGCCGCGGCCGTGACGGCTCTGCCGGTACGCGCGGAGCTGCTCGTCGCGGAAAGCTATCCGGGGGCGTCCGCGCACACCGTGCTGCTGGTACGGCCCGACGGGCATCTGGTCGCGGCGTTCCACGGAGTGCGGCCCGCGGAGCTGTACGCGGCTGCGGACGCGGCGCGCGGGGGCGCACCGGCGGCGACGCAGGCCGGGCCGGGGCCGCAGCGCTCCGGGGAGGCCGGGGGTCCCGAGAAGCCCGAGCGCTCCGAAAAGCCCGCGCATGCCGACCGGGCGGACCAGGCCGATCAGGCCGACATGGCCGGCCGGACCGACCGGAGCGACCGGACCGACCGGACCGCGGACATCAATTGACCGCCGCTGGTCTGCGTGGTCTACTCCGGAGCGTGACCGACACCGACGTGCGCCTGTGGCGGAGGGTCCATATGGACCTCGTCCGCTACGCGGGCTGCGTGTGTTCCGCGTCCTGCTGATTCGCCCTTCTCTCCTCGCGCTGTGCCGTGCTGTGGTCCCGGCCGCGCGTTCTCGCGAACTTCTTCAGGACGGTCCCCGTGTCTCTTTCCGTACGTTCCTCAGGCGCGCCCGAAAGCGTTCCCCAGAGCGTGACGTCTTCGCCCTCTTCCTCGGAGCTGCTCGCATTCGTGCGCCGCACCGCCGCCGACGCTTCCCTGGTGGCCTCCCTTCCGCTCGATCCCGGAGGCCGTACCTGGGTACGGCTCGACGGGCCCGGAGGCAGCGAGGCCTGGCTGATCGGCTGGCCGCCCGGCACCGGCACCGGCTGGCACGACCACGGCGGCTCGCACGGCGCCTTCGCCACCGCGGCGGGCACGCTGCGGGAGGAGTCGCTCGCGGCCCGCATCCCGACGGAGGGCTGGAAAACGCTCGAACTCACCGACGGGATCGACCGGGAGCGGCGGCTGACGGCAGGCCGCGGACGGGCCTTCGGCGCACACCATGTGCACCAGGTACTGAACGAGTCGGCGGACGAGCACGCCGTCTCGGTGCACGCCTACTACCCGCCGCTGCCGATGATGCGGCGCTACAGCCGCACGGGAGCGGTGTTGCGTCTGGAGCAGGTCGAGCGTCCTGAGGAGTGGCAGTGAGCAGCGGACCCACCGGTATCGACGAACTGCTGGAGCGGGTACGCGAAGGGCTCGACCGGATCGGGCCGCAGGAGGCGTACGACGCCGCCGCGGCCGGTGCGCTGCTGGTGGACATCCGGTACGCCGCGCTGCGCGAGCGGGACGGGCTGATTCCCGGGGCGCTGGTCGTCGAGCGCAACGAGCTGGAGTGGCGGCTCGATCCGCAGGGCAGCCACCGGGCTCCGGAGGCCACCGGCCATGATCTGCGGGTGGTGGTGATCTGCAACGAGGGGTACGCGTCGAGTCTGGCGGCCGCTTCGCTGCGGCAGCTGGGGCTGCACCGGGCGACGGACCTCGTCGGCGGGTTCCAGGCATGGCGAGCGGCGGGACTGCCCGTCACCCCGTGAGGAGAAGGCGGTAAGGGGCGCCCTTCCGGCAGGAAGCCCCTTACCGCGCGGCTGTGTTCACAGCCGGGCTGTGTTCACAGCCGGGCTGTGTTCACAGCCGGGCTTCACTGCTCGGCGGTGGCCACCTCCACCGGGCCGCCCCTGAGTGCCGCCCGGTCCGGGAGAGCCGTCGCCACCAGGGCGAGGAGTCCCGACGCGCCGGCCACGGTCGCGTACACCAGCGGCTGCGCGGCGGGGGAACGCCGGTCCCCGGCAACCGCCCGCCAGCAGCGTTCGCGGCGCGCGCTCCCGCCCTCCGTCTCCTCGAAGAAGCCGTACCTGGCGGGCTCCCGGAGGTGGTGGCTGGTGGCGCCGGTATTCAGGCCGAGGGTGCGGGCGAGGATCGCCGCGGTGGCGGGACCGTAGAGGGAGAGGTGCGGGAGGGGCTTCCGGCGGCGCGGCTGCGCCGGCGCCCTGGGGCGGTGAGACCCGCGACCTCGGTACCGCCGGGGTCCTGTGCCATGCCCGCGCCCTCCCCTGTGCGCAGTGTGCACAGATGGGATGCACAGGAGCGGACCTGCGTCTTCGACCGGGGGTACCCCCTCGCGCGGGGCCGCAGAACCGGTGCCCGGAGGCACCTGGTCCGGGCCGGCCCGTCACGGCGGGCCGCCCGGTCTAGAGAGGGTCGTAGCCCAGGTCGTCGTCCGTGGCCTCGCCCTCTTCCTCCAGGGCGCGTCTGACCACCCGCAGGGCCATGCCCTCGGGGTAGCCCTTGCGGGCCAGCATGCCGGCGAGGCGGCGCAGCCGACGGTCACGCTCCAGGCCCCGGGTCGAGCGGAGTTTGCGGGCCACGAGCTCGCGGGCCCTCTCCTCCTCCTGGTCGGAGTCGAGCTGCCCCACCGCGTCGTCGATCAGGGTGGGGTCCACGCCCTTGTTCCGCAGCTCCCGTGCGAGCGCCCGTCGGGCGAGGCCCCGGCCATGGTGGCGGGACTCCACCCAGGCGCCCGCGAAGGCCGCGTCGTCGATGAGTCCGACCTCCTCGAAGCGGGACAGCACCTCGTCCGACACCTCGTCCGGGATGCCCCGCTTGCGGAGTGCGTCCGCGAGCTGTTTGCGGGTGCGCGCGGTCCCGGTGAGCAGCCGCAGGCAGATGGCCCGCGCCTGCTCACCGGGGTCCTGGGGCGGCAGCCCCTTGCCGGCCCTCGACGGGTCGGGGCTGCCGCTGTCCTCGGCGTCCATACCTTCGCTTGCGCTTCCCGGCCAGTCCGTCCTCCGGGTCACGGTCTAGCTCTTGGCTGCCGCGGGCTTGGCCGTCTTGGCCTTGGTCGCCGCAGCCGGTACCGCCTTCGCACCGTCGGCCGCGGCCGGGGTGCCGACCGCCGCGTCCGCGCCGGGCTCTGCCCCCGGAACCACCGGCTTGACGCCGACGCCCAGCTTCTCCTTGATCTTCTTCTCGATCTCGTCGGCGAGATCGGGGTTGTCCTTCAGGAAGTTACGGGCGTTCTCCTTGCCCTGGCCGAGCTGGTCGCCCTCGTACGTGTACCAGGCACCCGCCTTGCGGACGAAGCCGTGCTCGACGCCCATGTCGATCAGGCCGCCCTCGCGGCTGATGCCCTGCCCGTAGAGGATGTCGAACTCGGCCTGCTTGAACGGCGGCGCGACCTTGTTCTTGACGACCTTGACGCGGGTGCGGTTGCCGACCGCGTCCGTGCCGTCCTTGAGGGTCTCGATGCGGCGGATGTCGAGTCGCACAGAGGCGTAGAACTTCAGCGCCCGGCCACCGGTCGTGGTCTCCGGCGAGCCGAACATCACGCCGATCTTCTCGCGGAGCTGGTTGATGAAGATCGCCGTGGTCCCGGACTGGTGCAGCGCACCCGTGATCTTGCGCAGCGCCTGGCTCATCAGCCGGGCCTGGAGACCGACGTGCGAGTCGCCCATCTCACCCTCGATCTCCGCTCGCGGCACCAGGGCCGCGACGGAGTCGATGACGATGAGGTCGATGGCGCCCGAGCGGACCAGCATGTCCACGATCTCGAGCGCCTGCTCGCCGGTGTCCGGCTGGGAGAGGATCAGGTTGTCCGTGTCGACGCCGAGCGCCTTGGCGTATTCGGGGTCGAGCGCGTGCTCGGCGTCCACGAAGGCGACGGTGCCGCCGGCCTTCTGCGCGTTGGCCACGGCGTGCAGCGTCAGTGTCGTCTTACCGGAGGATTCCGGTCCGTACACCTCCACCACACGGCCGCGCGGCAGCCCGCCGACGCCGAGTGCGATGTCCAGCGCGGTCGAGCCGGTGGAGATCACTTCGATGGGGTCGTTCGGCCGGTCGCCGAGACGCATCACCGCGCCCTTGCCGAATTGCCGTTCAATCTGAGCGAGCGCGGCGTCGAGCGCCTTCTCGCGGTCGGTGCCTGCCATGGGTTCCACCCGATTTGCTTGTGTCGATCGCTTCACGTCAAAGACGCTATCTCCTGCCACTGACAACGCGTCCCGACGCCGTCCTGACCTGTGGATAACCGTGGGCAGCCCTTGCGGCTGCACGGCCGGAATCCCATGAGAATGGATGTTCGATTTCAGTGTCAAGCGCACCACGCCGACCGTCCCGGGGCCCTCTGCCCGCCTATCCTTCGGGTCATGGCCCTCCCCCAGCGCACCGTGACGCTCGGTGTCGCGACCGGTGTCGCCCTGGTCACGGTCGTCGTCACCCTGGTGCGCGACCCGGACGCGTTCGAGTCTCCGGGCCGGCTCCTGCTCGGCTGGGCGCTCATCGCCGTCGGCTGCTCGGCCCTCCTGTGGCGCCGGCGGTGGCCGGTGCCCGTCGCGGTGGTCACCCTGCTGTGCTGCGCGGCGTACTTCCCGGTCAGCCCCGTCGACCTGCCGCTGCTGCTCCTGGCCTTCGCCTACGCGCTCTACACCGTCGCCGCCCGGGGACACCTCGCCGCCGCCGTCGCCCTCGCCGTCGTCACCCTGCTGGCCACCGTCTACGTCGAACAGGAGGTGACCCGGGGCGAGCGGCACGTCGACGACCCCGCGATCTTCCTGATGGCCGGCTGGTTCGTCGGCGTCATCGCGATCGGCCAGGCGCACCGTGCGCACCGCGCCTACCTCCGCGAGGTCGAGCAGCGGATCCGCGCCGCCGAGCGCGAGAAGGACGTACGGGCAAGACAGTCCGCGACCGAGGAACGGCTGCGCATCGCCCGTGAACTGCACGACGTCCTCGGACACAACATCTCGCTGATCAACGTCCAGGCGGGCGCCGCCCTGCACCGCCACTCCAAGCGGCCGCGCGGCCCCGAGGAGCTGGTGCCCGCCCTGGAGGCGATCAGGGACAGCAGCAAGGACGCGCTGCGTGAGCTGCGCGCCACACTCGGCGTGCTGCGCCAGGCCGACGGCGGGGAGGGCGGCGAGGGCGCGCCGGTCACGCCGGTCGCCGGCATCGAGCGGATCGAGGAACTCACCGCCCGCGCGCGGGCCGCGGGGCTGGACGTCCGTACGACCGTGGAGGACGCGGCACTGGGGCTGCCGCCGCAGGTCTCGCTCGCCGTCTACCGCATCGTCCAGGAGTCGCTGACGAACGTGGCCCGTCACGCCCGGGCGCACACGGCTGTCGTCGGCGTGCGGCGCGACGGCGACAATGTCGTGGTGCGTATCGAGGACGACGGCCAGGGCGCGGCGCCCGGCGCGGAGGGCAGCGGCATCAGCGGAATGACGGAACGGGCGCGGGCACTGGGCGGCGAACTGACCGCCCTCGACACCGGCAGCGGCTTCCTCGTCGAGGCCCGCATCCCGGCTGGGGGCGGCGCGTGATCCGCGTGGTGCTGGCCGACGACCAGACGCTCGTACGGGCCGGGTTCCGCTCGATCCTCGACGACGAGGACGACATCGAGGTGGTCGGCGAGGCGGCCAACGGCAACCAGGCCCTGGCGCTCGCCCGCGAGCTGCGCCCCGATGTCGTCCTGATGGACATCCGGATGCCCGAACTCGACGGCCTGGAGGCGACCCGCCGTATCGTCTCGGATCCCTCCTTCGAGGGCGTCCGCGTCGTCATCCTCACCACCTTCGACGTGGACGACTACGTCTACGGCGCCCTGCGCGCGGGCGCGTCGGGCTTCCTGGTGAAGGACACCGAACCGATGGAGCTGCTGCACGGCGTACGGGTCGTGGCGCGCGGCGACGCGCTCATCGCGCCCGCCGTCACCCGCCGCCTGATCGCCGAGTTCGCGGGCCGCGCCAAGCAGCCCGACCCGAGCCCGCGCCTGAACGCCCTCACCGAGCGCGAGCGGGAGGTGATGGGCCTGGTCGGCGCAGGACTGTCGAACGACGAGATCGCCCAGCGCCTGGTGCTCAGCCCGGCCACCGCCAAGACGCACGTCAGCCGGATCATGACCAAGCTGCGTGTGCGCGACCGGGCGCAGCTGGTGATCCTCGCCTACGAGAGCGGCATGATCACCCCGGGGTGGCTGGGCTGACCGCGTCCCTTCCCCGCTCCCCGCACCTGTGACGCAACTCCTGGGGTACGCCGCCGGCCGGACCCGCAACCCCTGGGGTACGCCCACTGTCCACCGCAGGCCGACGTCCCGGACGTGACCGTGCCCGCACAGTCACAGGCGTGGAACCGGAAACGCTCGATCTCGCGCGGCTGCAGTTCGCCCTCACCGCCGGCGGACACTTCCTCTTCGTCGCACTGACCCTGGGGCTGGTGACCGTCGTCGCCGTCGTCCAGACGCGCGCCGTGTTCTCCGGCGATCCCGTGCACGCCCGCATGGTGCGCTTCTGGGGCCAGCTGTACGTCGTCAACTACGCCGTCGGCATCGTCACGGGCATCGTGATGGAGTTCCAGTTCGGCATGGCGTGGAGCGGTCTCGGGCACTACGCGGGGAACGTCTTCGGCGCTTCCCTGGCGATAGAGACGATCGTCGCGTTCTTCGTCGAATCGACGTTCCTCGGTCTGTGGGTTTTCGGCTGGAACCGCTTCGGCGAGCGCGTCCACCTCGCGCTGCTGTGGGTGGTGACGCTGACGGCGTACCTCTCGGCGTACTGGATCCTCGTCACCAACGGTTTCCTCAACCACCCGGTGGGCCACAAGGAGACACCGCAGGGACTGGTGATCGACGACACCTGGGCGCTGCTCACCAATCCCTCCGCCCTCTTCGCCTTCTTCCACATCGCGGGCGGCGCCCTGGTCACGGCGGCGTTCTTCATGGCGGGGGTGAGCGCCTACCACCTCTTCCGGCATACGTCCGAGTACGAACTGTTCCGGCGCTCCCTCCGGACCGGTGTCTTCACCGCTCTGCCCGCCGTCTTCTTCACCGCGGCGGCCGGCGGGGCGCAGTTCCCGATCCTCCAGGAGCACCAGCCCGCGAAGATGGCGGTGTTCCAGAGCGATCCTGCCGCGACGGCGCGGCTGCAGGCCGGCATGACGGCGGAGTTCGGACCCGGCGACTACCTGCCGTCCGAGGCGTGGACCAGGGCGGGCGCCCTCGTGATGCTGTCCGTCTTCGGCCTGATGTTCTTCGTCGCGGCCCTGGGTGTCGTTCTCGGCTCCATCAGGTGGGCCGTCTACCACCTCCGTCCCTGGCACGTGCTGCTGATGGCCGTGGTCCCCCTGCCGTTCGTCGCGATGACGGCGGGATGGGTCTTCAGGGAGGCCGGCCGCCAGCCGTGGGTGATCTACGGGCTGCTGAAAACGCAGGACGCGGGTTCCGCCCTCTCCGCCGGGCAGTTGCGGCTGTCGCTCGCCGTTTTCGGCACTCTCTTCGCGCTGCTGATCACCGTCAACTGGTGGCTGCTGCTGCGCGCCGCGCGGCGTGGCCCTTCCGGGGCGGCGCTCGGGGCTGACGACCGTTCCCCGGACGGCTCACCGAGCAGTCCGCTCCCCGTCCACTCGTACTGAACACGACCGAAGAAGTCCGGAGAAGAAGTCATGGACACCCTCGCCATCGCCCTTCTGGGGTTCTTCGCCGCCGGTTACTTCGTGCTGGCGGGCGCGGACCTGGGGGTCGGCATGCTGCTTCCGTACCTGGGACGCGAGACCGGTGAGCGGCGGCTCGTACTCGCCTCGGCCGGACCGTTCTTCCTCGGCAACGAGGTATGGCTGATCGCCACCGCGGGGGTGCTGATCGGCTGCTTCCCCACGCTCGAAGGGGAGCTGTTCCAGGGACAGTTCACGGCGCTGCTCCCACTCGTCACCGGATGGGTCGTGCGCGACGCGGGACTGTGGTGGCGCGGGCGCGGGTCCACGCGCGCGTGGCACACCGCCATGGACGCCCTGGTGGTGTGCGGCAGCTGGACCGTGGCGCTGTCCTGGGGAGCCCTGTACGCGGGTCTGCTGACCGGGGACCCGGTCAGGCCGGCGCCGGGCGGCCTGACGGTGTTCACGGCCCTCGCGGTGGCGCTGCTGTTCGCGGCGCACGGGCTCGGCTTCGCCGCGCTGCGACTGACCGGCAAACCGTACGAGCGGGCCAGGCGGCTCGTCGGCCGTACGCCCCGTCTGCACTCCTTCGCGCTGACCGCGGCCGTGATGGCCGCCCTGCCGCTCCTGGGCGGGTCCCGGCTGCCGCTCGCGGACTCGGCGGCGGACGGCGCCACGCTGTCGCTCCTGGTGCCGGCGCTGCTTGTCGTCACACCGGCGCTGGTGGCCGTACAGGCGTGGCTGTGGTGGACCTTCCGCCACCGCGTCACCCGCCCCTCGTACCTCTGAAACCCTCACACCCTCTTCTCCTGGGAGCCCTGGCATGACGACCGGCACCGAACCGGCGACAGGCCGCGCACGGCGGCCCGCACGCCGTACGAGCGTCTTCGAGCGCCTCGCCGCCTTCTCGCAGCAGCACTGCCGACGGGCCCTGGGCCTTTGGGTGGCCGTCCTGATCGCCGTCACGGCCGCCTCGACGGCCGTGGGCAGCGATTACCACAACGACTTCTCGCTGCCTGGCACCGATTCCCAGGCCGCCAGGACCACGCTCCAGAAGCACGGTTCCGCGCAGGCGGGCGACACCGTGCAGATCGTGCTGAGGAACGGTGCGGGCCTGCGCGGCGCAGACGTCGAGGAACGCGTCGAGCCGATGCTGGAGAACGTCGCGAAGCTTCCCGGGGTGGCCGGCGTGCGCAGTCCGTACGAGGACCGGGCGGCGTTCTCGAAGGACGGCACCGTCGCGTACGCGACCGTCACGCTCGAGGGCAAGGCGGAAGATGCCGCCGCAGAGGACGTCGCCAAGCTCATCGACACGGCCAGGTCCGTTGCGGGCGACGGGCTTCGGGCCGAGGTCGGGGGCGACGCCGCGCGGGGCGCCGAAGAGGGCGGCGGCGCCGCGGAGGGGGCGGGCATTCTCGGTGCGCTGGTGATCCTGGTGTTCCTCTTCGGTTCGCCGGTCGCCGCGAGCCTGCCCGTCGTCGCCGCGCTCTTCGCCGTGGGGACGTCGGTCGGCCTGATCGCGATGGCCTCGCACGTCGCGAGCGTCGCCGACTTCACCCCGCCGGTCATGATGCTGGTGGGTCTGGGCGTCGGCATCGACTACGCGCTGCTGATCTTCTCCCGTTACCGGGGCGAACTGCTGAAGGGCGTACGGGCGGAACAGGCCACCCGTACGGCGCTGGACGCGGCCGGGCGTACCGTCTTCTTCGCCGGCTGCACCGTGATCATCGCGCTGATGGGCCTGGTAGCTCTCGGCCTGGGCTCGCTGCGGGGCGTGGCGCTCGCGGTCGCACTGACCGTCCTGGTCACCATGGCCGCCTCACTGACGCTGCTGCCCGCCCTGCTGGGCGTCATGGGCAGGCGCATCGAGCGCGGTGTGGCCAGGCGCGCCGCGAAGTCCAAGCGCGTCGAGGGGGCCGGCTGGCGGCGCTGGGCGACCGGTGTGCAGCGCAGGCCGTGGGCGGCGCTGATCGTGGCCCTCGTGGCGCTGGGCGCGCTGGCCGCTCCCGCGCTCGACATGCGCCTGGGCTTCGCCGACGCGGGCAACGACGCGCGGACGAAGACCAGTCGCAAGGCGTACGACTTGCTGGCGGAGGGCTTCGGCCCCGGCTTCAACGGTCCGCTCGTCGTCGTCGCGGACGGTGGCGGCGAGAACGCGGCCGAGCGGGTCCGTACCGCGCTGGAGAAGACCGACGGCGTCGCGGCGGTGACTCCGGCGTCCTCGGCCGAGGACGGCTCGGTCTCGACCGTCGTCGCCTTCCCCGGCTCCGCGCCGCAGGACCAGGCGACGTCGGAGCTGGTCGACCGGTTGCGGTCCGACGTGCTGCCGCCGCTGGAACGGGAGACCGGCGCCGAGCTGCTGGTCGGCGGGTCCACCGCCGCGACCGAGGACTTCGCCGCGACGGTCTCGGACCGGATGCCGCTGTTCGTCGCGATCGTCGTGGGGCTCTCCGCGCTGCTGCTGCTCGTCGTGTTCCGGTCGGTCCTGATCCCCGTCAAGGCCGCGCTGCTCAATCTGATCAGCATCGGGGCGGCGCTCGGCGTGATCACGCTGGTCTTCCAGCACGGGTGGTTCGGCGTCGAGCCCGGTCCCATCGAGGCGTTCATTCCGGTCATGATCTTCGCGATCGTCTTCGGGCTCTCCATGGACTACGAGGTCTTCCTGCTCTCCCGCGTCCACGAGGAGTGGGAACGCACCGGGGACGCGGCGGAGGCGGTGCGTGAGGGGCTCGCGGCGACCGGCAAGGTGATCACGGCGGCCGCGGCCATCATGATCGTGGTGTTCGCGGCGTTCGTGTTCAGCCCGGACCGGATGCTCCAGCAGTTCGGCCTCGGCCTGGCGGTCGCGATCCTGCTGGACGCCGTCGTCATCCGCTGCCTGATCGTGCCCGCGGTGATGCGGCTGCTCGGGCGTCGCGCGTGGTGGCTGCCGGCCTGGCTGCGCGGGGCGCTGCCGCGGGTGCGGCTGGAGCACCGCTGATACAGCGCCGGCGGCTCGTACGCGAACGGAACCGGGCCCGGGGCCCGGGCCCCGGCCGGAACAGTCAGGCGTCGTCGTCCGGGGACGGGGGCGCCTGACCCTCACGGGGCTCCTCGCGGGGCTCCTGGTGCAGCGTCCGCCGCAGGTGCACGAGAGCCGAGGTGCCCCGGCGCCACTGGTGCCCGCTGTGCACGCGCGGGTCGTCCGTCACGGCGTACCGCTTCACATACGCGCCCAGGAACGCCTGCAGTGTCGCGATCGCCGGAATCGCGATCAGCGCGCCGACGGCCCCCATCAGCGCCGTGCCCGCGACGACCGAGCCGAAGGCGACCGCCGGGTGGATGGCGACGGTCTTCGCGGTCAGCTTGGGCTGCAGTACGTAGTTCTCGAACTGCTGGTAGACGACGACGAATCCGAGCACCCACAGGGCGTACCAGGGGTTGACGGTGAAGGCGATCAGCATCGGCAGTGCGCCCGCCAGGTACGTGCCGATCGTCGGAATGAACTGTGACACCAGACCGACCCACACCGCGAGCGCGGGCGCGTACGGCACGTCGAAAACCCACAGCAGGACGTAGTGCGCGATCCCGGAGATGAGCGCCATCAGACCGCGCGAGTAGATGTAACCGCCGGTCTTGTCGACGGCGATCTCCCAGGCGCGCAGCACCTCGGCCTGGCGGGCCGGCGGCAGTACGGAGCACAGGGCGCGGCGCAGCCGTGGTCCGTCGGCCGCGAAGTAGAAGGAGAACAGGAAGATCGTCAGGAACTGGAACAGTCCGCCGAGCACGGTCGCCGACACGTCCAGGACGCCGGTGGCGCTGTTCTGCACGTACCTCCGCAGCCAGTCGGAGTTCAGAAGGCTGTCCTGGACCTCGACGCGGGAGAGCTCCGTGTGGAAGGTCTGGTTGATCCAGTTGATCACCTGGTCGAGGTACTTGGGGAAGTCCTCGACCATCTCGATGATCTGGCCGGCCAGCATCGAGCCGAGCAGCACGACGAAGCCGATGCCGACGGCGAGCACCGCCATGAAGACCAGGAAGGTGGCGAGGCCGCGGCGCATGCCGTGGGCCGCCATCCGGCCGACGGCGGGCTCGATCGCGAGCGCCACGAAGAAGGCGATCAGGATGTTGATCAGCAGCCCGACGAGCTGGTGGAACGCCCAGTCGCCGAGCCGGAAGCAGGCGTAGAGGGCGAGCGCGAGCACCATGGCGCGCGGCAGCCACCGGGGCATGCGGACCGGACCGCTGTCCGCTCCGGGGGGTGCGGGCGCGGGCGGTGGTGCGGGCGGTGGTGCGGTCGGCGGGTCTTCGTGCCCGGCGGGCTCGTCAGTGGGTGCCACGGGCCCAGTCTGGCCCATGTCTGTGACACTCCGTCGCTCCGCCTGCCCTCAGCGCTTGTCCATGGGGACGTCCATCGCGGCGCAGACACCGCGCCAGACGGTCTTCGCGTCCCATCCGGCCGCCAGCGCCTGGTGCACCGTACGGCCGCCGAGCTCGGCCATCACATGGTCGCGGGCGAACGAATCGGCGTACGCCTCGCCGAAATGGTCCGCCATCCGCTCCCAGAAAATCGTCAACCGCATGACTCCAGTATCGCGCCCCTGAGAGTGCAGCCCTGTCCGGAGAGCTTGCCGACAGCGCTTTCCGTCCTACGGTCGTCTTCATGGCTGGAACCGGAGCATCTCCCCTCGCGCGCGCCGAGCACTTCGTCTGGCTGACGGCCCGTGTGCTCGAACAACGGCGGTTCGCCCACCACTTCCTGGACGACGGTGCCGATGCGGTCGAAACGGCGCTCGCCCCCTATCAGGGCGAGGACGGCGGTTACGGCCATGCCCTGGAGCCCGGTCTGCGCGGTCCCGTGAGCCAGCCGGCGCACACCGCTCACGCGCTGCGTGTCCTGGACTCCATCGGCCGGTGCGAGGGCCCCCGGGTGGAGCGGCTGTGCCGCTACCTGTCCGGTGTGTCGACGAAGGAGGGGGCGCTGCCCGCCGTGCACCCTTCGCTGCGCGGCTGTCCGGCCGCGCCGTTCGTCCCGGTCGTCGACGACCCTCCGGGCGATCTGCTCGCGACGGGTCCCGTGGTGGGGCTGCTGCACCGCAACGAGGTGTGGCATGCGTGGCTCTTCAGGGCCACCGACTTCTGCTGGGCCGCGATCGAGGCGCTGGAGGAGTCCCACCCCCATGAGGTCCAGGCCGCGGTCGCCTTCCTGGACGGCGTGCCCGACCGGACGCGGGCCGGGGCCGCCGCGGACCGGCTCGGCCGTCTCGTGCGCGATCAGCGGCTCGTGGTGCTGGATCCGGCGCGGGCCGGGGAGCAGCCGGTCGCGGCGGGGTACGCCCCGGGCGAGCACCACTTCCCGTACGACTACGCCCGTACGCCGGGATCGCTCGCCCGGAACTGGTTCACCGACGAGGAGATGAACCGCTCCCTGGACTTCCTCGCGGCCGAGCAGCGGGAGGACGGGGGCTGGCCGGTCCGCCGGCGGGAATGGGCACCGGGGGCCGTGCTGGAGTCGCGTCCGATCGTGACGATCGACGCGCTGCTGACGCTACGGGCGTACGGACGCGCCGTCGGCTGACCTCGGCGCGGGCGGCGTCCCGCAGCGGCGGGCGGCGGGGCGACGCCGCGCGGGGGCCGGGCCGATGCCGGGCCGCGCGGTGGTCTTCGCGAGTCGGCTGCCGACGGTGCCGGGGTGCGGGCCGGGCACGGCGCGGTGGCACGGCGCTCCTGCCGCCGCGAGGAACGTGCGGAGGGGGTCGAGGAGTACCGGGCGATCTTCGGCCGGTCGATCAGTGCGGCGCTCTTGCGGCTGCTCCCGCCGGGGCGTGGGAGATGGAATCCGGGCAGTACGTCGTCGGGCCTGCGCCGCCCGGGCGGCACAGGCCGCACGCGCGCGGGATCCCGGTGGCGGCACGACCTCTCCCGGGCGCTACGGAATTTGGAGAATCCGTTCGGTGTCGCGTCACACTGCCCACGACACCCGGGTGTGACGGACACGGGCCTTCCAGGGCACTGCCCAGGCCCGTGTCCGCACTCCCGGCGATGTGCCGCAGCGGCGGGTGTCAGCCGGCGATCGCCCGCACACCCGCCGTGACGACCACCGCGGCCCCGACCACGACGAGGAAGGGGGCGCGCAGGACGAGCGCGAGCGCTGCCGCCGCGAGGCCGGCGCCCCTCGCGTCCAGCACCAGCTGCTGGCCGGTGCCGAAGGTCTGCTGGGCGGTGAGCGCGGCGAGCAGGGCCACCGGCAGGAGGGCGGCCAGACGCTTCACCAACGGGCGTTCCAGGGCGCCGGCCGGCACCAGCAGGCCGAGCAGTTTGACGAGGTAGCAGCCGACAGCGGTGGCGCCGATCGCGATCCAGACGCTCATCGTCCCTCCTCCTTCGCGGTACGGCGTGCCCCGCGGCCCCGGACGCAGAGCACGGCGGGCGCGGCGAGCGCGGCCACGAGCACCGGCACCCCCGCCGGCAGCACCGGCAGGAACCCGAGGGCCAGAAGCACCGCGAGCCCCGCGACGGCCCGCTCCGTGGCGCTGCGGAGCATGGGCGCCAGCAGGGCGAGGAAGACGGCGGGACCGGCGGCGTCCAGGCCCCACGCGTCGGTGTCGCCGATGGCCTCCGCGCCCAGTGCGCCGATCAGGGTGGTGAGGTTCCACAGGACGTACAGAGTCAGTCCTGTGACGGTGAAGCCCAGCCGGGCACTGCGGCGGGAGGGCTGGGCGAGCGTCACGGCCGTCGTCTCGTCGATCACCCAGTGCGCGGCGAAGGGACGTACGGAACGCGGGAGCGCCAGCAGCTGGGACAGCCGCAGTCCGTAGAAGGCATTGCGCACGCCCAGGAAGAAGGCCCCCGCGGCGGCGGTGAACGGATTGCCGCCCACCGCGAGCGCCCCGACGAGCGCGAACTGCGAGGCTCCGGTGAAGACGAGAAGGCTGAGCGCGCACGTCTGGAGGAGGCTGAGACCCGCCCCCGCGGAGGTCACGCCGAAGGCGAAGCCGGAGAGTCCGACGGCGACGCCCACGCCGAGCGCGTCACGGACAACGGCGCTGTCCGGTTTGGCCGCGGGTGGTTCTGTACGTATCGCTGGGGATCCTGTCTGTTCTGCCACGCCCGGGACACTACGACGCGTGGCCGCGACCGGTCTTGTACGTTCTTGCGCGCTCCCGCTGGTAGGCACCGGGCGGCACCCCGACGATCCGGGTGAAGTGCCGGTTCAGATGCGGCTGGTCGCTGAACCCGACCGCGACGGCGGCCTCCCCGGGCGCCGTCCCGGCCTCCAGGAGCCGCCGGGCGGTGCGCACGCGCGCGTTGGTGAGCCAGGTGTGCGGCGGCATGCCGTACGCCGACTTGAACGCGCGCAGGAGCGCGAACGGACCGGTCCCGAGTTCGTGCGCCAGCTGTTCCAGGGAAGGCGGCTCGGCCATGCGCTCCTCCAGGAGGCTCTTCGCGAGGGCCGCCGTGCGGGCGCCGGCCGCGCTCGGCGCGCGTGCGGGAAGACTCTGGCCGTGCCGGCGCAGCAGCCTGGCCACCGCGATACGGAGCACGCTGTCGGCGGCGAGCGCGTTGCCCTCCTCGGCCGCCCGGTGGACTGCGCGGATGAGCCGCGCGGTGTCGGCGTCCTCGACGATGGTCTCCGCGAAACCGGCCGTTCCCCGCAGGCTCGTCGTCTCGTCGGCGATGCCGGCGACCACCTGCGCCGAGGGGTACAAGGTGGCGTACGACCAGCCCTCGGGCACACCGGCGCGGGCGGAGTGCGGCACCTCGGGGTTGATCATGACGACGGTTCCGGGGCGGGCCTTGATCGTGCCCTGCGGCATGACCACGTCCTCGATCCCGCGGAAGACCGCGCCGAGGACGAATCCCTCATGGCTGTGGCGCGAGAAGGAGTGGCGCACATAACGGGCCCGCAGCAGGTCGAGGCCGGGCACTCCCGGGTACTGCCAGTGCCGCGCCCACTCCTCCTTCCCGGCGGCTGTCTCCCGCGTCTGCCCCGTCTCCTCCGTCTCCCCCGACTCCCTGGCCCCCTTTGCCTCTTGTTCCTCTTCGACCTCACGGACCTTTCGCTCCTCCGTCGCCATAAAGCCATTCTGCGCCCGTCCCACACGCCGTTGACCTGCGCATCCACGGTCTGGACACCCGTTGTCAGTGGTCGGGTGCACGATGGTGGGCATGGCCAGGACTGCACTCGACTCCTTCTCCCCCGCGACCCGCGGTTGGTTCGCCGGGGCCTTCAGCGCGCCCACCGCGGCGCAGGAAGGCGCCTGGCAGGCCATCTCCGAGGGATCCGACGTCCTGGTCGTGGCCCCGACCGGCTCCGGGAAAACCCTGGCCGCCTTCCTCGCCGCTCTCGACGGCCTGGCGTCCGAGCCCCCGCCCGCGGACCCCAGGCAGCGCTGCCGCGTGCTGTACGTATCGCCGCTCAAGGCCCTCGCGGTCGACGTCGAACGCAACCTCCGCAGCCCGCTCACCGGCATCCGGCAGGAGTCCGTACGCCTCGGGCTGCCCGAGCCGGACGTGCGCGTCGGTATCCGTTCCGGCGACACCCCCGCCGCCGAGCGGCGGTCGCTGGCGACCAAACCGCCGGACATCCTCATCACCACGCCCGAGTCGCTGTTCCTGATGCTCACGTCTGCCGCGCGCGACGCCCTGACCGGTATCGAGACGGTGATCCTGGACGAGGTGCACGCCGTCGCGGGGACCAAGCGCGGCGCACATCTCGCCGTGTCCCTGGAGCGGCTGGACGAACTGCTGCCGCGGCCCGCCCGTCGCATCGGCCTGTCGGCGACGGTCCGGCCGGTGGACGAGGTCGCCCGCTTCCTCTCCCCGCGGCGCCGGGCCGCGATCGTGCAGCCGCCCTCGGGCAAGGAGTTCGACCTGTCGGTGGTCGTCCCCGTGGAGGATCTGGGCGAGCTCGGCGGCGCCCCCGCCAAGGAGGACGACGCGGGCGACAAGCCGTCGATCTGGCCCCACGTGGAGGAGCGCATCGCCGACCTCGTCCAGGCCCACCGCTCGACGATCGTCTTCGTGAACTCCCGCCGCCTCGCCGAGCGCCTGTGCAACCGGCTCAACGAGATCGCGTACGAACGGGCCACCGGCGAACCTCTGCCGGAGCACCACTCCCCCGCCGAGCTCATGGCCGAGTCCGGCGCCGCCAGGGGCGCTCCGCCCCTGCTCGCCCGCGCCCACCACGGCTCCGTCTCCAAGGAGCAGCGCGCCCAGGTCGAGGAGGACCTCAAGGCGGGCCGGCTGCCCGCGGTCGTCGCCACCTCCAGCCTGGAGCTCGGCATCGACATGGGCGCGGTGGATCTCGTCGTCCAGGTCGAGTCACCGCCTTCCGTCGCCTCGGGCCTCCAGCGCGTCGGCCGCGCGGGGCACCAGGTCGGCGCGGTCTCCACCGGCGTCGTCTTCCCGAAGTACCGGGGCGACCTGGTCCAGTCGGCCGTCGTCACCGAGCGCATGCGCAGCGGTGCCATCGAGGCGCTGCGCGTCCCCGCCAACCCGCTCGACGTCCTGGCGCAGCAGCTCGTCGCCATGGTCTCCCTCGACACCTGGCAGGCCGACGACCTGCTCACCGTCGTCCGCCGCGCGGCCCCTTTCGCCTCGCTCCCGGAGTCCGCCTTCACGGCGGTCCTCGACATGCTCGCGGGCCGTTACCCGTCCGACGCCTTCGCCGAACTCCGCCCCCGCGTCGTCTGGGACCGCATCGCCGGTACGGTCACGGGCCGCCCCGGCGCGCAGCGCCTCGCCGTCACCTCCGGCGGCACCATCCCCGACCGCGGTCTCTTCGGCGTCTTCCTGGCCGGAGCCGACCCCAAGAGGGGCGGCGGCCGCGTCGGCGAGCTCGACGAGGAGATGGTCTACGAATCCCGGGTGGGCGATGTCTTCACCCTCGGCACCACCTCGTGGCGCATCGAGGACATCACGCGCGACCGCGTGCTGGTCTCCCCGGCTCCCGGCGTCCCGGGCCGGCTTCCCTTCTGGAAGGGCGACCAGCTGGGCCGCCCCCTCGAACTGGGCCGCGCGCTCGGCGCGTTCCTCCGTGAGGTCGGCTCGCTCACCCCCGAGGCAGCCCGGCTGCGCCTGACCGCCGCCGGACTCGACGACTGGGCCGCCGACAACGTCCTGTCCTACCTCGACGAGCAGCGCCGCGCCGCCGGTCATGTCCCGGACGACCGCACCATCGTCGTGGAGCGGTTCCGCGACGAGCTGGGCGACTGGCGCGTCGTCGTCCACTCCCCTTTCGGCGCCCAGGTGCACGCCCCCTGGGCCCTGGCGCTCGGCTCCCGCCTGACCGAGCGGTACGGCATGGACGCCCAGGTCATGCACGCCGACGACGGCATCGTGCTGCGCCTGCCCGACGCGGACCTGATGGGCTTCGACCTCCTCGACGCCGAACCGTCCCGGCAGAGCACGGCGTTCGACAGCGACCAGGCCCCGCTGGGCGCCGCTGACGTCGTCTTCGACAAGGGCGAGGTCAACCAGGTCGTCACCGACCAGGTCGGCGGCTCCGCGCTCTTCGCCGCCCGCTTCCGCGAGTGCGCCGCCCGCGCCCTGCTGCTGCCGCGCCGCAGCCCCGGCAAGCGCACACCGTTGTGGCAGCAGCGCCAGCGCGCCTCCCAGCTGCTCCAGGTCGCCTCGGAGTTCGGCTCCTTCCCGATCGTCCTGGAAGCCGTGCGGGAGTGCCTCCAGGACGTCTTCGACGTCCCCGGCCTCACCGAGCTCATGGGCGACATCGAATCCCGCCGTGTCCGGCTCGTCGAAGTCACCACCCCCGAGCCGTCCCCCTTCGCCCGCTCCCTCCTCTTCGGTTACGTCGCCCAGTTCCTGTACGAGGGCGACTCCCCCCTCGCCGAGCGGCGCGCCGCCGCGCTCTCCCTGGACTCCCGGCTCCTGGCCGAGCTGCTCGGCCGGGCGGAGCTGCGCGAGCTCCTCGACGCAGACGTCCTGACCGAGCTGGAGCAGGAGCTCCAGTGGCTCGCCGAAGACCGCCGTGTCAAGGACATCGAGGGCGTCGCCGACGCCCTGCGGGTCCTGGGCCCGCTCACCGACTCGGAGCTGGTGGCTCGCGGCGCCGAACCGGAGTGGGCCGAAGACCTGTCGGCCGCCCGCCGGGCCATCCGCGTCCGTATCGCGGGGGCGGACCACTGGGCGGCCGTCGAAGACGCGGGCCGGCTGCGCGACGCGCTGGGCACCGCGCTCCCCGTCGGCGTACCGGAGGCGTTCACCGAGCCGGTCAAGGACCCGCTCGGAGATCTGCTGGCCCGTTTCGCCCGCACCCACGGTCCCTTCACCTCAGCCACGGCCGCCGCGCGCTTCGGACTGGGCGTGGCGGTGACGGACGGGGCCCTGCAACGCCTCGCCGCGGGCGGCCGGGTCGTACAGGGAGAGTTCCACCCGGCCGGGATCGGCCAGGAGTGGTGCGACGCGACGGTGCTGCGCCGCCTGAGGCGCCGGTCCCTCGCCGCCCTGCGCCACGAGCTGGAGCCGGTTCCGCCCGCCGCGCTCGCCACGTTCCTCCCCCAGTGGCAGCACCTGGGCAGCAGCAGCCTGCGCGGCATCGACGGACTGGTGCGCGCCGTCGAGCAGTTGCAGGGCGCCTCCGTCCCCGCCTCCGCACTCGAAAAGCTCGTCCTGCCGTCCCGGGTGGCCGGCTACTCGCCCGCCATGCTCGACGAGCTCACCACCACCGGCGAGGTCCTGTGGGCCGGATCGGGCGCCCTGCCCGGAAAGGACGGCTGGGTGTCCCTCTACCTCGCCGACGCGGCCCCCCTGCTCCTCCCCCAGCCGCACCCCCTCGACCTCACCGCGCTCCACGAGTCCGTCCTCACCGCCCTCTCCGGCGGGTACGGCCTGTTCTTCCGCCAGATCGCCGACCAGGTCCGCGCCACCACCCATCCCGACTGCACCGACCCCCAGCTGGCCGACGCCCTCTGGGACCTCGCCTGGTCCGGCCGCCTCACCAACGACACACTCGCCCCCCTGCGCGCCCTCCTCGGCTCGGGTCGTACGGCGGGCTCCACCGCCCACCGCGCCAAACGCACGGTCCCGCGCGGGCGTTACGGCACTCTCGGCGCGGTTGCCCGCCCCGCCTCCCGCACCGGCCCGCCCACGGTCTCCGGCCGCTGGTCCCTGCTCCCCGCCCACGAGCCGGATCCGACCCACCGCGCCCACGCGCTTGCCCGTACGCTGCTCGACCGGCACGGCGTGGTCACGCGCGGCGCGGTCGCCGCCGAGGGCGTCGAGGGCGGCTTCTCCGCGACGTACCGCGTCCTGGCCGCGTTCGAGGACAGCGGCCAGGCACGCCGCGGTTACGTCGTGGAGGGCCTCGGCGCCGCCCAGTTCGCGATGGACGGCGCGGTCGACCGGCTGCGCGCGGCGGCCACCGCGCGCGAACGCGCGGACACGGACTCCCCGAACCGGGCGGTGGTCCTGGCTGCCGCCGACCCGGCCAACGCGTACGGCGCGGCCCTGCCCTGGCCCGAACCGCCGTCCGACGCGGGCCACAAACCCGGTCGCAAAGCCGGGGCCCTGGTCGTCCTCGTCGACGGCGAGCTGACCCTCTACATGGAGCGTGGCGGCAAGACCCTGCTGGCCTGGCCCACCGATCCGAACGACCCGTCGGCCTCCGACCCCCGCCTCACTGCGGCGGCCGAAGCCCTGGCGACGGCAGCCGGGCGGGGCGCCCTGGGCACGGTCACGGTGGAACGCACCAACGGCGCCCCCGCCCTGACCTCCCCCCTGGGCCGGATCCTCGAAGCAGCAGGCTTCCACCCCACCCCCAGGGGCCTCCGCCTCCGCCCCTGACGCACCCACCGCCGCCCCGCTGCCCCGCCGTCCCCCGACCCCGCATCATGGACCCATGCCCGAAGGAGACTCCGTCTGGCAGGCCGCCCAGCGCCTGCACACCGCCCTCGCCGGGCACGTCCTCACCCGCGCCGACCTCCGCGTCCCCCGGTTCGCCACCGCCGATCTGACCGGCCGCACCGTCCTGGACGTCACCCCTCGCGGCAAGCACCTCCTCACCCGCGTCGAAGGCGGGCTCACCCTCCACTCCCACCTCCGGATGGACGGCGCCTGGAAGATCTACACCCCCGGCGAACGATGGCGCGGCGGTCCCGCCCACGAGATCCGCGCCATCCTCGCCACCGCCGGGCACACCGCCGTGGGCTACCGCCTTCCGGTGCTCGAACTGATCCGGACCCCCGACGAAGCCGGCATCGTCGGTCACCTCGGCCCCGACCTCCTGGGCCCGGACTGGGACGCCGGCGAAGCGCTCCGCCGCCTCCTGACGGACCCCGCCCGCCCCCTCGGCGAAGCCCTTCTCGACCAGCGCAACCTCGCCGGCATCGGCAACATCTACAAGTCGGAGCTGTGCTTCCTCGCCAGCGTGACCCCCTGGCTGCCCATCGGCGCTCTCCCCGCCCCGGAACGCCTGGTCGCTGCCGCTCAGCGCGTCCTGGAGGCCAACCGGGACAACCCGGGACGCCGCCGCACCACCCTGCCCGCCCTCACCGCGCCCCTCTACGTGTACGGCCGCTCCGGCCGCCCCTGCCTGCGCTGCGGCACCCCGGTCCGCCAGGCCGACCAGGGCGACGGCACTCGC
The DNA here is from genome assembly GCF_053591575.1 of Streptomyces altiplanensis. Classification (NCBI taxonomy): domain Bacteria; kingdom Bacillati; phylum Actinomycetota; class Actinomycetes; order Kitasatosporales; family Streptomycetaceae; genus Streptomyces; species Streptomyces altiplanensis. The sequence continues at coordinate 74,342 of NZ_JBSFUB010000019.1, forward strand.
CTCCGCCCCACCTACTGGTGTCCCCGCTGCCAGTCCGGCCCGGCTCCCGGCCGGCCCGGCCTCTGACCGACGCGCCCCCTGACCGACACGGCGCACTCACGTCGCCGCACTCGGATCCGCGCATCCGAACGAAGCCACGCATCCGGATCGCGCACACGGTCCTCCACCCTGCCCCGGATGCCTCCGGCCTCAGGGCGGCGGGCCAGGTCCTCCGCCCGAGCGGCGGCGTCGCAGCGCCCTGGCCACCATGAGCGGCCATACCCCGGCAACCCTGCCCAGCCCCGGCACAAGCCCGTACCCCCGCGGACGCCCCGGACCCCCACCCGCCGCGGCCGCCGGCACCACATGGACCGGCAGCAGGCTCAGCCCCCAGCCGCCCGCCGCCACCACGCCCTCGACCACCCCCGCCTGCTCCGGCAGCAGCACGAGCCGCAGTACGGCCCACCACCACACCGCGCCGAACGCGCACACCAGCGGAAGAACAAGCAGAGCCCCGCGTCCCCGGAAGCCGCGCCATGCCATGGCTGCCTCCTCCAACCGACGCGTCAGGCGCCAGACGCTAGACGGGTCCCCTCACACGGCGGGAGGGCGCACCGGAAGCACACCCGGCGCACCCCCGGCGCACTCACCCGCCCCAGGCACCACCCGCACGCTCTACGCAGTCTCGGCCTGGAACATCCAGGCATGCTTCTCCAGGTCCGCGGTCAGCCCGATGATGATGTCCTGGCTCACCGGATCCGGCTCGCCGGTCGCCTCGATCCGCTCCCGCATGCGCCTCACCACGACACCGAGCGCGTCCACCAGGATCCGCACGGCGTCGACATCCTTGATCCACCCCGACGGCACCTCCGGGATCGCCGTCGCCCGCGCCACACTCGCGGACCGCCCGTCCGGATTGACGCCCAGCGCCGAGGCCCGCTCGGCGACCGAGTCGGAGTGCAGCCGCGCCGTGTCGACCACCTCGTCGAGCTGCAGATGTACGGACCGGAATCGCGGCCCCACCACGTTCCAGTGGACCTGCTTGGCCACCAGTGAGAGATCCAGCAGGTCCACGAGCGCGCCCTGCAGGGCCTCGCCCACCACCTTGAGCTCCGCCTCGGGCAGGGTGCTCTTCACGACAGACATCCGTTTCCTCCTCAGGAACCGACGAACCGACCCTTCACAGCCTTCACCACCATGGCACATATGGAACAAAACGGTCACTCAAGGGCAGGAAAGAGCCCCGGGGGGTCCTTGAGGACCCCCCGGGGCTCGTTCGCACATCTCAGCCGCACTCAGGCGGCGCAGCCAGACACCACCATCAGGCGGCGACCACATCCACCGCTTCCGCGGGTGCCGTGATCGTCACCCGTTCCTGTGGCACACCTGCCACTGACGTCACCGAAACGGAATTGAGCATCGGGCGTACCGGTGGACGCACCGGCTCGCTCGCAGCCGACTCCGCCAGCTCGGCCAGCGACAACTCATCACTCACTTCGCGCATGAGCTCGGACATCCGTACGTCAAGCGCGTCGCAGATAGCGGAGAGCAGTTCGGAGGAAGCCTCCTTCTGCCCCCGCTCCACCTCGGATAGATAGCCGAGTGAGACTCGGGCGGACGAGGAGACTTCGCGCAGAGTACGGCCCTGGCGTTGGCGCTGCCGACGCAGCACGTCACCAAGCAGGCGACGGAGCAGAATCATCGGTGGCTCCCTCCTCGGACCGCGTAGCCGCATCCTTCACGCCCCACCGTACCGCCTTGCGCTGCGGCCGTGCGGGGAGCGATGTCGTGTTCACTCAGGGCTGCAAACATCAATTCCCCCCGTTCTGTTCCGTATCCTGTGCCCGCGCATTTTCCTTCAGTTCGCCGGAGAGCATGGTCAACGCGCTCCGTACGCTCTCCCTACGAATTACCGCCCGGTCCCCGTTCAACCTCAACGGGGCGACTTTCCCGCTGCCGTCCGGCCCCGCGACCGCCACGAAAACCGTCCCGACGGGCTTCCCGTCCTGCGCCTCGGGCCCCGCGACACCCGTGGTCGCGATTCCCCAGCCGGCCCCGAGCACCTGCCGCACCCCGGCCGCCATCTGCCGCGCGACCTCAGGATCCACGGCCCCGCGCTGCTCCAGAAGAGCCGCGTCGACCCCGAGGACGTCCCGCTTCAGCTCCGTGGAGTACGCCGTGACGGACCCGCGGAAGACCCGCGAAGCGCCGGGTACGGACGTCAGTTCGGCCGCCACCAGACCGCCGGTGAGCGATTCGGCGACGGCGAGCGTCTCGCCCCGCCCGGCCAGCATCTCCAGCACCTCGGCCGCAACGGTCCCAGTGTTCACCGCGCTCACACCGGCCCCACTGACTCCACCAGCCGCAGCAGTACCCGTCGCACCACCAGCCGCACCCCCGGCAGAGCAGCCCCGTGTCACCGGGACACCCCCGCCGCGATACCGGCCCGCCGCAGCACCACGGCCTGACGCACATAGTCGAGTCCGGTCACCACCGTCAGCACGACCGCCGCCGCCATCACCCAGAACCGCAGCGTCGCGAGCGGCCCGGTCAGCGCCAGCACGTACATCCCGACCGCCACACCCTGCATGAGCGTCTTCATCTTGCCGCCGCGGCTGGCCGGAATCACCCCGTGCCTGATCACCCAGAAGCGCAGCACCGTGATGCCCAGCTCCCGGAAGAGAATGACGCCCGTCACCCACCACGGCAGGTCCCCGAGCGCCGACAGGCAGATCAGCGCCGCGCCCATGATCGCCTTGTCGGCGATCGGGTCGGCGATCTTCCCGAAGTCGGTGACCAGGTTGTACGTACGGGCCAGATGCCCGTCGAAGATGTCGGTGATCATCGCGACGGCGAAGGCCGCCCACGCCCACGCGCGCCAGGCCGGGTCGTACCCGCCGTCCTGGAGCATCAGCATCACGAAGCCGGGCACGAGCACCAGCCGCATCATGGTCAGGACATTGGCGATGTTCCACAGGCTGGCCTGGTTGACGGCCGCAGCGCCCAGCTTGCCGCCGGGCGCCGGCTTCGCGCCGGTTCCGCCCGCGGCGGATGCCGGGACTCCGGTCATCTGCCTGCCTCCTCGTCGGGGGTCTGGGGGTCGCCTCCCAGAAGGTCGTAGGGTTCCGCCACCAGGTCCACGCCTTCGGCGGCGACCACCTTCGCCATGACCATACGGCCGACCGCGAGCCCCTGGCCCGTCGTGAAGAGCACCTGGCCGTCCGTCTCGGGCGCCTGGTGTGCCGCCCGGCCCACCGCGCCGTCCTCGCCGTCGACCGACTCGACCAGCACCTCGACCGTCTCGCCGAGCCGCTCCTCGGCCCGCTGGGCGGTCAGCTCGTCGGCGAGGCGCGAGATGTGCTCGAGGCGTTCGGCGATGACGTCGGCGTCCAGCTTGTTCTCGTACGTGACCGCCTCGGTGCCCTCCTCGTCGGAGTACCCGAAGACGCCGATCGCGTCCAGTCGCGCACCCGTGAGGAAGCGCTCCAGCTCGCCGAGGTCCGCCTCGCTCTCGCCGGGGAACCCGACGATGAAGTTGGACCGGACACCGGCCTGCGGCGCCTTGTTGCGGATCGTCTCCAGCAGCTCCAGGAAGCGGTCGGTGTCACCGAAGCGCCGCATCGAGCGCAGCACACCGGCCGCCGAGTGCTGGAAGGACAGGTCGAAGTACGGCGCGATCTTCGGCGTGGAGGTCAGTACGTCGATCAGGCCGGGCCGCATCTCCGCCGGCTGCAGGTAGCTGACCCGCACCCGCTCGATGCCGTCGACCTCCGCCAGCTCCGGCAGCAGGGTCTCCAGGAGCCGGATGTCGCCGAGGTCCTTGCCGTACGACGTGTTGTTCTCGGAGACCAGCATGATCTCCTTGACGCCCTGCTCGGCCAGCCAGCGCGTCTCCCCCAGTACGTCCGAGGGGCGGCGCGAAATGAACGATCCGCGGAACGACGGAATGGCGCAGAAGGAACACCTGCGGTCGCACCCGGACGCGAGCTTCACGGACGCGACAGGGCTCTTCCCGAGACGCTGCCGCAGCGGCGCACGCGGCCCCGATGCCGGCGCGAGGCCGTCGGGCAGGTCCTCGGGCGGCGTGTCCTGCGCGTGCCCGGGCAGTGCCACGTCGGAGGCGTCCTGGCGCTCGGCGGGGCTGATGGGCAGCAGCTTGCGCCGGTCGCGCGGGGTGTGGGAGGCGTGGATGCCACCGTTGAGGATGGTCTGGAGGCGGTCGGAGATGTCGGCGTAGTCGTCGAACCCGAGTACGCCGTCGGCCTCGGGCAGTGCCTCCGCCAGCTCCTTGCCGTACCGCTCGGCCATGCAGCCCACGGCGACGACGGCCTGGGTCCTGCCGTGGTCCTTCAGATCGTTGGCTTCCAGCAGGGCGTCGACGGAGTCCTTCTTGGCGGCTTCGACGAATCCACAGGTGTTGACGACGGCGACGTCCGCGTCCGAGGCGTCCTCGACGAGGTGCCAGCCGTCCGCTGCCAAGCGGCCTGCCAGCTCCTCCGAGTCCACCTCATTACGGGCGCAGCCGAGAGTGACAAGGGCGACGGTGCGGCGTTCGGGCATGGACTCAAGACTACTTTGTCCCGGCGCGCGCCCCCGCCCCGAGGGTTCGCGGGGGCCGGGGCCCGGAATTCCGGGCCCCGGCCCCGGCCGTCCTGCCCCTGCCCGGCCTCCGGTCAGCCGACGCCGACCCCCGGGTCGCCCCTCGTGTACGTCAGCCGCTGGACCTGCCCCGCCTCGAACTTGTTCCCGACCTCCTTGCCGTTCACGAACAGCTGCATCGCCCCGGCGTCACCGAGCACGAGGTCGATCTTCTCCTTGTCCGTGAAGGTCTTGGACTCGCCCTGGAGCAGGAGACCGTCGAAGAGCAGCCTGCCGTTGTGGTCCTTCGCCGAGATCCAGCTCTTGCCCTCCTTGGCGGTGAGGGCGACCGTCACCTGGTCGGGCGGGACCGCCGCGATGGCGCTGTCCGACGGGTCGGGCTTGGGGTCGGCGGGCTTGGTCGGGGTGGGCTTGCCGGCCGGTTTCGCGGGGGCGGGCGTGGAGCCTTCGGCGACGTCCACCGAGCCTCCGCTGCCGTCGGCGCCGTTGAAGAGCGTGAAACCGACGAAGCCGACGACGGCGACGATGGCGGCGACCATCGCCGCGGTCCAGTTGGGGCGGCGCGACTCGGGACGAATCCGTTCCGCCTCGAAGAGCGGTGCTGCGGGCGTGGGCTCGGGACGGCCGCCGTGCGCGGCGTCGTACTGCGCGACCAGGGCGTCAGGATCGAGACCGACGGCGCGAGCGAGCATACGGATGTGTCCGCGTGCGTACACGTCGCCGCCGCAGCGGCTGAAGTCGTCCTGCTCGATCGCGTGCACGATGGGGACGCGCACCCGGGTCGAGCCACTGACCTCGTCGACCGTCAGGCCCGCGGCCACCCGGGCCTGCTGGAGTGCGCGTCCGATCAAGAGCCGGTCGTCTTCGATCGAAGGCCGGTCGTCTTCGGGAGATTTGCCGATGGACACGGGGGCGCCTTTCGAGCGTGAGCCACCTGCTGGCTGTTCAGTCTAGGGGGGGTACGAAAGCCTGGGGCAACTGGGAGGGCGGACTTTGTACGCCATCAGAACCGCCTGACAGCCCGATGGTGACACCATTTGTCTCTCCCTCCCATCAACTGGACGTATGAACAACAGAAACGGTTGCCCACCGCCCCCTTACGGGTGAGCGTCCCCTCGGATCACCGCGAGCACCCCGTCCAGTTCATCCGGTTTCACCAGTACGTCGCGCGCCTTGGAACCTTCGCTCGGCCCGACGATGTTCCGGGACTCCATCAGGTCCATGAGCCTGCCCGCCTTCGCGAAACCGACACGCAGCTTCCGCTGGAGCATCGAGGTCGAGCCGAACTGCGTGGACACCACCAGCTCGGCCGCCTGGCACAGAAGGTCCAGGTCGTCGCCGATGTCCTCGTCGATGTCCTTCTTCTTCGCCGTCCCGACCACGACGTCGTCCCTGAAGACCGGCGCCATCTGGTCCTTGCAGTGCTGGACGATCGCCGCGACCTCGTCCTCCGTCACGAAAGCGCCCTGCATACGGGTCGGTTTGTTGGCACCCATCGGCAGGAAGAGGCCGTCGCCCTTGCCGATCAGCTTCTCGGCGCCCGGCTGGTCGAGGATGACCCGGCTGTCCGCGAGCGAGGACGTCGCGAAGGCCAGCCGCGAAGGCACGTTCGCCTTGATCAGGCCGGTGACGACGTCCACGGAAGGACGCTGGGTGGCGAGTACCAGATGGATACCCGCGGCGCGGGCCAACTGGGTGATGCGGACGATGGAGTCCTCGACGTCACGCGGCGCGACCATCATCAGGTCCGCGAGCTCGTCGACGATCACGAGCAGGTACGGGTACGGCGACAGCTCCCGCTCGCTGCCCTCCGGCGGCTTCGCCTTCCCGCTGCGCACCGCCTGGTTGAAGTCGTCGATGTGCCGGTAGCCGTACGCCGCCAGGTCGTCGTAGCGCAGGTCCATTTCCCGTACGACCCACTGGAGCGCCTCGGCGGCCCGCTTGGGGTTGGTGATGATCGGCGTGATCAGGTGCGGAATGCCCTCGTACGCCGTGAGCTCGACCCGCTTCGGGTCGACCAGCACCATCCGTACGTCCTCGGGGGTCGCCCGCACCATGATCGAGGTGATCAGGCAGTTGATGCAGGACGACTTTCCGGATCCGGTGGCGCCCGCGACCAGGACGTGCGGCATCTTCGCGAGGTTGGCCATCTCGTAGCCGCCCTCGACGTTCTTGCCGAGCGCGACCAGCATCGGGTGGTCGTCCTCGGCGGCGTCCGCGAGCCGCAGCACGTCGCCCAGCTTGACCATCTCGCGGTCGCTGTTCGGGATCTCGATGCCGACGGCGGACTTGCCGGGGATCGGGCTGATGATGCGTACGTCCGGACTGGCGACTGCGTACGCGATGTTCTTGGCGAGCGCCGTGATCCGCTCGACCTTCACGGCCGGGCCCAGCTCCACCTCGTACCGCGTGACCGTCGGCCCCCGGGTGAAGCCGGTGACGGCCGCGTCGACCTTGAACTCCGTGAAGACGTTCGTCAGTGAGGCGACGACGGCGTCGTTGGCGGCGCTGCGCGTCTTGCCGGGGCCGCCGCGCTCCAGCAGGTCCAGCGAGGGCAGGGAGTAGGTGATGTCGCCGGCGAGCCGGAGCTGCTCGGCACGGGGCGGCAGCGGCTGGGGCTCCGCGGGGGGTGCCTTGGTCAGATCCGCCACCTTCCCCCCGGACACGGAACCGGACGCCGGACCGGACGCGGACTCCGGCCCGGAAGCCGTCGCGCGCTCCGCCCTCCCGGCGCTCGCGCGCGCGGAAGGAACGGCGGCGGGACGCTCGGTGGAGACACCCTGCGTCAGGTCCGCCACGAGGGCCGAGGGCGGCAGTCCGTTCAGTACGGCGCCGTCCAGCGCGGCAGCGGCGGCCGCGGCCACGTCCACGGCGTCCATGGAACGCGCGGACGCGGACTGCGCGGCGGGGGTGGCAGAGGACCTGCGGGGCCGGCGGCGCGTGAGTGCCTCCTCCTCGGCGAGGTCCGCGTCGTAGACCGCGGGCGCTTCACCCCGGCGCGCGGCCGGACGGCGCGCGCCGGCGGGGAGCGCCTGGCGCCACTGCTCCTCGTACCGCTCGTCGTCCTCGAACTCCTCCGGAGGCATCGGGAGGATCCCCAGCATGATGCCGAGCTGTCGCAGCCGCTGTGGGATGGCGTTGACCGGCGTAGCGGTGACGACCAGCAGCCCGAAGACGGTGAGCAGCAGCAGAAGAGGTACGGCGAGGACGCTGCCCATGGTGAAGACCAGCGGTGCGGAAGCGGCCCAGCCGATCAGACCGCCGGCGTCCCTCAGCGCCTCGATGCCGTCGTCGCGTGCGGGCGATCCGCAGGCAATGTGGACCTGCCCGAGAACACCGATGACGAGGGCGGAGAGCCCGATCACGATCCGGCCGTTGGCCTCGGGCTTCTCCGGATGCAGGATCAGCCGTACGGCGACGGTGCCCAGCAGTATCGGCACCAGCAGGTCGAGCCGCCCGAAGGCGCCGGTCACCAGCATCTCGACGAGGTCGCCGACCGGGCCGCGCAGCTGTGCCCAGGTGCCGGCGGCGACGATCAGCGCGAGTGCGAGCAGGAGCAGCGCCACGCCGTCCTTGCGGTGCGCCGGGTCGAGCCCCTTCGCACCATGCCCTATTCCGCGGAACATCGCGCCCACACCGTGCGCCGTCCCCAGCCAGAGGGCGCGGACGAGCCGGTACACGCCCGCGGTGGGGGACGGCGCCGCCTTGGGGGCGGGCCTGGCCGCCGCCCTCTTCGCGGGCACCTTCTTCGCGGGCACCTTTTTTACGGGTGGGGACTTCTTCGCGGCGGTCTTCTTCGCGGCGGTCTTCTTGACGGGCGCCGCTTTCTTCGCGACGCCGGGGGTACGGCCGGCGCGCGGCTTCGCGGTGCCCGCCGTGCCCTGGGAACCCTTGCCGGACGTACGTGAGGCCATGGTGGTGAGGTTACCGGTGCGGGCCGCGACGGACACGTGTGCCCACCGCTTCACCCGTTCGTGTCGTGGAGCGGAAGGCCGGAAACTGACGGCGCCTCATGCGGCTCCACCGTGTCCGGTCAGTTCTGCGAAGGGAAGGGCGGCGCAGCGCCGTTGGTGCCCGGTTCGAGCGCGTCGAGCGCCCGGCGCAGGCCGGTGAGTTTGCGCTCCAGGTGAGCCGCCGTCGCGACGGCCGCGGCGTCCGCGGACTCGTCGTCGAGCTGCTTGGAGAGCGCCTCGGCCTGCTCCTCGACCGCCGCGAGGCGTGCCGAGAGTTCGGCGAGGAGGCCGGCAGGCTCCCTCGTGTCGCCCACACCGCCCGCCTGGCCGCCGCCCTCCAGCTGGAGGCGCAGCAGCGCGGCCTGCTCACGCAGTTGGCAGTTCTTCATGTACAGCTCGACGAAGACCGAGACCTTGGCGCGCAGCACCCATGGGTCGAACGGCTTCGAGATGTAGTCCACGGCGCCCGCCGCGTAACCCCGGAAGGTGTGGTGCGGGCCGTGGTTGATGGCGGTGAGAAAGATGATCGGGATGTCCCGGGTCCGTTCTCGCCGCTTGATGTGCGCGGCGGTCTCGAAACCATCCATGCCCGGCATCTGGACGTCCAGCAGAATGACCGCGAAGTCGTCCGTCAGCAGCGCTTTGAGCGCTTCCTCCCCTGACGATGCCCGTACCAGTGTCTGATCCAGCGCAGAGAGGATGGCCTCCAGCGCCAAAAGATTCTCCGGCCGGTCATCGACCAGGAGGATCTTGGCCTTCTGCACCATGGCCCGCCCTCCTCGCCCCGGCAGTGCACCGGGCGCCGCCCCAGGGGACGACTCTCTTGCGTCGCCCGTCCTTGTGCCGGTCATCGTAGCCGCACCCCACCTGTCGACACACCCTGTCACCGCGATGTCACTGTGTACGTAGCAGAAACGCGGTGGGAGACCAGAAGGTTCCCCGTATACCGCCGGCTCACACGCCTTCGGCCACAGTCAGTCAGCAACCCACCGGGTTTCGTACAGCTTACGATCACTCCCCACGCATCCACTGCTCCATCACCGAGAGCAGATGATCGGGATCGACCGGCTTCGTCACATAGTCGGAAGCGCCGGACTCGATGGCCTTCTCCCGGTCGCCCTTCATCGCCTTCGCCGTCAGCGCGATGATCGGCAGTCCGGCGAACTGCGGCATCCTGCGGATCGCCGTCGTCGTCGCGTAGCCGTCCATCTCCGGCATCATGATGTCCATCAGCACGAGCGTCACGTCGTCGTGCTGCTCCATGACTTCGATGCCCTCCCGGCCGTTCTCCGCGTACAGCACGGAGAGCCCGTGCTGCTCCAGCACGCTCGTGAGCGCGAAGACGTTGCGGATGTCGTCGTCGACGATCAGCACCTTCTCGTTGTCGAACATGATGCCGCGACGCGGCTCGGGCACCGCCGCCTCCTGACCGCTCTCGGGCCGCGGCTCCTGGGGGGCCGCCGGAGCCTGCGGTACGGCCGCGGGCTGGCCGGACTGCCCCGGCAGCGCGGACCGCTGCTCGGCGGCGCCCGTCGCCTTGCGACGGCGCCGGAACAGCCCGGCGGGACCGGTCTGCGGGTCGGAGGGCAGCCGGGCGGGACCCGTGTCGGCCGGCAGTTCGACATCGGGTACCGCGGCGGCGCCACCGCGCAGCGGCTCCATGCCGCCGGGCGTGAACTGCGGGTACCCCTGCGGCGGCAGTTCGCTCGGGTGCAGCGGCAGGTAGAGCGTGAACGTCGAGCCGCGGCCCGGCTCGCTCGCCGCGTGGATCTCGCCGCCCAGCAGCCTGGCGATCTCCCGGCTGATGGACAGGCCGAGACCCGTTCCTCCGTACTTCCTGCTGGTGGTCCCGTCGGCCTGCTTGAACGCCTCGAAGATCACCCGCATCTTGCTGGCCGCGATCCCGATGCCGGTGTCGGTGACCGAGAAGGCGATGAGATCGGCGTCCGCGTCGCGCAGCGAGCCGGCCTCCAGCAACTGCTCACGGATGGCGTCCGGTACGTCGGCGTTGGCCGGCCGGATGACGAGCTCGACGGCTCCCGTGTCGGTGAACTTCACCGCGTTGGACAGGAGGTTGCGCAGCACCTGCAGCAGCCGCTGCTCATCCGTGTGCAGCGTCGCGGGCAGCTCCGGGGACACCCGTACCGAGAAGTCGAGTCCCTTCTCCGCGGTGAGCGGCCTGAAGGTCGCCTCCACGTAGTCGACGAGCTGGACCAGCGCGATCCGGGTCGGGCTGACGTCCATCTTGCCCGCCTCGACCTTCGACAGGTCGAGGATGTCGTTGATCAGCTGGAGCAGGTCGGAGCCGGCGCCGTGGATCGTCTCGGCGAACTCCACCTGCTTCGGGGAGAGATTGCCCTCCGCGTTGTCCGCGAGCAGCTTCGCCAGGATGAGCAGGGAGTTGAGCGGCGTACGCAGCTCGTGCGACATGTTCGCCAGGAACTCGGACTTGTAGCGCATCGAGACCGCGAGCTGCTCGGCGCGCTCCTCCAGGACCTGCCTGGCCTCTTCGATCTCGGTGTTCTTCACCTCGATGTCGCGGTTCTGCCGGGCCAGCAGCTCGGCCTTCTCCTCCAGTTCGGCGTTGGACTCCTGAAGGGCCTTCTGCCGGTTCTCCAACTCCGCCGAGCGCTCCCGCAGTTGCTCGGTCAGCTCCTGCGACTGCTCCAGCAGCACCTCGGTCTTCGTGTTGACGCTGATGGTGTTGACGCTCGTCGCGATCATCTCGGCGATCTGGTTGAGGAAGTCCTTCTGGATCTGGGTGAAGGGCTGGAAGGACGCCAGCTCGATCACGCCGAGGACCTTCCCCTCGAAGAGCACCGGCAGCACGATCACATGTGCGGGCGGCGCCTCGCCGAGACCGGAAGAGATCTTGAGATAACCCGGCGGCACGTTGTCCACCAGGATGGTGCGCTTCTCCTCCGCCGCCGTGCCGATGAGCGTCTCACCGGGCCTGAAGGACGTCGGCATGGAGCCCGCCGAGTAGCCGTAGCTGCCGCGCATGCGCAGCTCGTACGGGCTGTCCTCGTCCGCCCCCACCTCGGCCGTGCCGCGCGTCGACAGGGCCAGGAAGAACGCGCCGTGCTGCGCCGAGACCACCGGCGTGAGCTCGCTCATGATCAGCGAGGCCACGTCGTCGAGATCGCGGCGGCCCTGCATCAGACCCGAGATGCGGGCCAGGTTGCCCTTGAGCCAGTCCTGTTCCTTGTTGGCGAGGGTGGTGTCGCGCAGATTGGCGATCATCGTGTTGATGTTGTCCTGGAGGACCTGGATCTCGCCGCGCGCATCGACATCGATCTTGAGGTTGAGGTCACCTCGGGTCACCGCGGTGGCCACCGCCGCGATGGCGCGTACCTGCCGGGTCAGGTTCCCCGCCATCTCGTTCACGGACTCGGTCAGGTCGCGCCAGGTGCCGTCCACGTCGCGTACGCGCGCCTGGCCGCCCAGCTGGCCGTCCGTACCCACCTCGCGGGCCACCCGCGTCACCTGGTCGGCGAACGACGACAGCTGGTCGACCATCGTGTTGATCGTGGTCTTGAGCTCCAGGATCTCGCCGCGCGCGTCGATGTCGATCTTCTTGGTCAGGTCGCCCTTGGCGATGGCGGTGGTGACCATGGCGATCTGGCGGACCTGCCCGGTCAGGTTCGACGCCATCGAGTTCACGGACTCGGTGAGGTCCTTCCAGGTGCCGGAGACGCCCGGAACGCGCGCCTGGCCGCCCAGCTCCCCTTCCGTGCCCACCTCTCGGGCCACGCGCGTGACCTCGTCGGCGAACGACGACAGCGTCGTCACCATGGTGTTGACGGTGTCGGCGAGCTGCGCGACCTCGCCGCGCGCCTCGACCGTCACCTTCTTCGTCAGATCGCCGTTGGCGACCGCCGCCGAGACCTGCGAGATGTTCCGCACCTGCGAAGTCAGGTTGTTGGCCATCAGGTTGACGTTGTCGCTGAGGTCCTTCCAGATGCCGGTGACCCCGCGCACCCTGGCCTGGCCGCCGAGGATGCCCTCGGTGCCCACCTCACGGGCGACCCGCGTCACCTCGTCGGCGAACGACGACAACTGGTCGACCATCGTGTTGACGGTCGTCACCAGTTCCAGGATCTCGCCCTTGGCGTCGACGGTGATCTTCTTCGACAGGTCGCCCTTGGCGACCGCCGTCGTCACCTCGGCGATGTTGCGCACCTGTGAAGTCAGGTTGTTCGCCATGAAGTTGACGGACTGGGTGAGGTCCTTCCACGTACCGCTGACACCCTGGACCTCCGCCTGGCCGCCCAGGATGCCCTCGGTGCCCACCTCGCGGGCCACCCGGGTCACCTGCTCGGCGAAGTTCGACAGCTGGTCCACCATCGTGTTGAGGGTGTTCTTCAGCTCCAGGATCTCGCCGCGCGCGTCCACGTCGATCTTCTGCGACAGGTCGCCGCGGGCCACCGCGGTCGCGACCTGCGCGATGTTGCGGACCTGGGCGGTGAGGTTCCCGGCCATGCCGTTCACGGAGTCCGTCAGGTCGCGCCATACGCCGGCGACACCCGGCACCTGCGCCTGACCGCCCAGCCGGCCGTCCGTACCCACCTCGCGGGCCACCCGCGTCACCTGGTCGGCGAACGACGACAGCTGGTCGACCATCGTGTTGATGGTGTTCTTCAGCTCCAGGATCTCGCCGCGCGCGTCCACATCGATCTTCTGCGACAGGTCACCGCGGGCCACCGCGGTCGTCACCTGGGCGATCTGCCGTACCTGCGACGTCAGATTGCCCGCCATGAAGTTGACGGAGTCGGTGAGTTCCTTCCACGTACCGCTGACGCCGTCCACCCGCGCCTGGCCGCCGAGGCGGCCCTCCGTACCCACGTCACGCGCCATCCGCGTCACCTGGTCGGCGAAGGAGGACAGCTGGTCCACCATCGTGTTGACGGTGTTCTTCAGCTCCAGCATCTCGCCGGACACGTCGACCGTGACCTTCTGCGACAGATCACCGTTGGCCACCGCCGTGGTCACCTGCGCGATGTTGCGCACCTGCCCGGTCAGGTTCCGGAAGGCCGTGTTGACGGAGTCCGTCAGGTCCTTCCACGTGCCCGCGGCGCCCGGCACCTGCGCCTGACCGCCCAGCAGCCCCTCGACGCCGACCTCACGCGCCACCCTCGTCACTTCGGAACCGAAGGACTGGAGCTGGTCCACCATGGTGTTGACGGTGTTCTTCAGCTCCAGCATCTCGCCGGCGACGTCGACCGTGACCTTCTGCGTCATGTCACCGTTGGCCACCGCCGTCGTGACCTGCGCGATGTCCCGCACCTGCGTCGTGAGATTCCGGAAGACCGTGTTGACGGAGTCCGTCAGGTCCTTCCACGTGCCCGCGGCGCCCGGCACCTGCGCCTGCCCGCCCAGCAGGCCCTCGCCGCCGACCTCGCTCGCCACCCGCGTGACCTCGTCCGCGAACGTACGCAGCGTCTCGGTCATCTGATTGATCGTCTCGGCGAGCTGGGCGACCTCGCCCCGCGCGCTCACCGTGACCTTCCGCGACAGATCACCGTTGGCGACCGCCGTGGTCACCTCGGCGATCCCCCGCACCTGCGCGGTCAGGTTCCCCGCCATCAGGTTGACGGAGTCCGTCAGGTCCTTCCACACGCCCGCGACACCGGGCACCTGGGCCTGACCGCCCAGCTCGCCCTCCGTACCCACCTCACGCGCGACGCGGGTCACCTCGGAGGAGAACGACGACAGCTGGTCGACCATCGTGTTGACGGTGTTCTTCAGCTGAAGCATCTCGCCGGCCACATGCACGGTCACCTTGCGTGACAGATCACCCTTGGCGACCGCCGTCGTGACGAGAGCAATGTCACGCACCTGGGCCGTGAGCCGGTACGCCATGGTGTTGACCGAATCCGTGAGGTCCTTCCACGAACCGGACATACCGCGCACCTGGGCCTGACCGCCCAGCTTGCCCTCGGTGCCCACCTCGAGGGCGACCCGCGTCACCTCGTCCGTGAACGCCGACAGCTGGTCGACCAGGTTGTTGACCGTACGTCCGACCTTCAGGAACTCACCGCGCAGCGGATGCCCCGCACCCTCCGCGCCGTCGCCCCCCTGCGTCCGCAGCTCCATCCGCTGATCGAGGTCACCGTCCGCCACCGCGGACAGCACCCGCCCGACCTCGGAGACAGGCCGCGCGAGATCGTCCACCAGGGCGTTCGACGCGTCGATCGCGGTCGCCCAGGAGCCCTCGCAGGCGCCCGTCTCCAGCCTCTCGGCCAGTTTTCCCTCACGTCCGACCATGCGCCGCACCCGGGCGATCTCACCGGTCAGATGCAGATTCCGGTCGGCCACCTCATTGAAGACAGCGGCGATCTCGGCCATCACCCCGTCGCCCGACACCGTCAGGCGTTTACGGAAATTGCCGTCCCGCATCGTCACAAGGGCCTGCAGCAGCCTGTTCAGGGCCGCCGTATCCACTTCGGTTGTCCCATTGTTCCGGGACCGTCCGCCTTTTGCGCGCGTGCTGGTACTCCGCGCGGCTGCGCCAGACTCCACCGTGTCCCTCCCGCAGGGGTCGACCGTACTCACCGGGCTGTGCCCGAAACACTCCCAGTGTTTCACCCTGGCCGAACCAGGCCATAACAGTTCGGCAGCTTCGCACACCCCTCCCCGCACTCTCGGGGCGGAAACACTGGTAACCGGCATCCGCACGGGCAGCGAAGGTAAGTAACCTGGTTTCCGGCTGACCAGCCGCCCCGGTCCGCCCGGCGGGGGCGGTGACGCGAGATCCACCACCGGGCACCGGAGGGGCGGGCCGATCATGGCAGAGCCGGGCGTCGATACGCGTACGAGGAGTTCTGTGATCACCGCGCGGGCGGCTGCCAGCTTCGACCCCGTGGGACGGTCCGTCGCGACCGCCCGCGCTTTTGTCAGGGACACACTCCAGGGTTGGGGCTATGCCGACATCGTGGACGACGCCGTCGTCCTCACCAGCGAGCTCGTCACGAACGCGGTGGTGCACGCCGGCACCACCGCCGACGTGCTCTGCCTGCGTACGGACGACGGCGTCCGCGTCGAAGTCGGCGACCGCTACCCCGAGCGCGAGGTCCCGCTCCAGGGCACGGCCCAGTCCTTCGGCAGCCCCGACCGCGAAGGCGGCCGCGGCCTGCTGCTGTGCGCCGCCCTCGCCGCCCGCTGGGGCGTCGAGTACGCGCCCACCCACAAACACGTCTGGTTCCAGCTCGATCTCCCCCAGCGCCCGGTGGGCATCCGTTCCGCCGGCCCCGTCCTCCCCGTCGAGCTCCTCCCGGTCGCCGACGGCCGCATCCGCGTAGCCGTCGTCCAGATCGACCGCTCCGGCGCGATCAACGCCTGGAACGAAGACGCCGAAGAGCTCTTCGGATACGCCGCCGACCAGGTCACCGGCAAGCAGCTCACCGACTTCGCCGCCTGGCCGCACAGCCCCGGCATGGCCACCGGCATCGCGGACGCCCTCCAGCTCTCCCGCTGGGAAGGCAGCTACGGCGTCCGCTGCGCCGACGGCCGCACCCTCGCCGTGTACGCCTCCCACCTCCGCGTACGGGACACGTCCGGCGAGCCCTCCACCGTCTGCCTCCTGGTACGCGACTTCGAGCGCGCGGTGATCCAGTCCCCCCAGCGCACCCCCTCCGACAGCGTCGGCGGGCCCCTCTCCGAAGGCCGCACGGCGGACCCCTTCGAGGTCTTCATCGGCTCCCCCGCCCCCGACGACCTCGACGGGCTCCTCCAGCGCACCGTCGAGCGCTCCCGGGACATGCTGGACGCCGACTCCGCCTTCCTGCTCCTCGCCACCGACGACGAGACCGAGCTGGAGGTACGGGCCACCACCGGCCTGCCCTCCGCCCGCCAGCGCTTCGCCCGCGTCCCCGTGGAGGCCGGCACCGGCCGCTACGGCTCCGCCCGCATGCCCGCCGTCCACGAGGACCTCACGGCCGTCCCGGGGGCCGTCCCGCTCCTCAGCGACACCGGCATGCGCTCGGTCGTCACCGTCCCCCTCAAGGTCGAAGGCCGCCTCACCGGCTCACTCGGCGTCGCCGCCGAAGCTCCCGGCCGCTACTCGAACGAGGACGCCCTGCGCCTCCAGTTCGCCGCCGACCGCATCGCGCTCGCCGTCGAATCGGCCCGCCTCGGCGAGCTGGAACGCCTCCGCCGGGGATCTCTCTCCTTCCTCGTCGAGGCCTCCGACCTCCTCGCCGGTACGCTCGACCGCGACCAGACCCTCGCCCTGATGGCGCAGATGACGGTCCCCACCCTCGCCACCTGGTGCGCCGTCTACACCATCGCCGACCAGTCCTCGGAGCCGTACCTCTCGTTCGTACTCCACGAGGACGAGGAGCGCATCGACGGCCTCAAGGCCCTGCTCTCCAAGATCTCCCCTCCGGAACCGGTCCCGACCCCCGGCGCCCGCATCTGGGCAGCCCCCGGCGAAGCCGCCCACCAGGCGGCACTCCGTACGTCGATGCGCAGCCTCGGCCTCGGCTCCACCCCGCACCTGGGCTCGGGCATCGGCACCACACTCGCCACGGCGGCAGCGGTCGGCGGTGAGACGGTCGTACTCCCCCTGGTGGCCCGCAACCGCGTCATCGGCATGCTGACCCTCGGCAAGCCCACCGACGACCACTTCCGCCAGGAGATCCTCGAACTCGCGGAGGACCTCTCCCGCCGCGCCGCGCTCGCCCTCGACAACGCACGGCTGTACTCCGAGCGCATGGCCATCAGCCAGTCCCTCCAGCGCAGCCTGCTCCCCCCGGAGCTCCCGGTCGTCCCGAACGTCGAGGTGGAGGTCATCTACCGCGCCGCGGGCGAGGGCAACGAAGTCGGCGGCGACTTCTACGACCTCTTCCCGATCCGCGACGGCGCGTACGGCTTCGCCATCGGCGACGTCTGCGGCACCGGCCCCGAGGCCGCCGCCGTCACCGGCCTCGCCCGCCACGCCCTGCGCCTCCTCGCCCGAGAGGGCTTCGGAGGCCCCGCCGTCCTGGAACGCCTCAACGCGGCGATCCTCGACGAGGGTGCCCGCAGCCGCTTCCTGACACTCCTGTACGGCGAGCTGTGGCCCCAGGAGGACGGCAGCGCCATCCTCAAGGTCGTCTGCGCGGGCCATCCCCTCCCCCTGCGCCTGCGCCCGGACGGCACGGTCGAACCGGCCGCCGAGCCCCAGCCGCTCCTCGGCGTCATGGAGGACCTGGAGCTGTACGAGCAGATGGTCACCCTCGACCCGGGCGACGTACTCCTGTGCGTCACCGACGGCGTCACCGAGCGCCGCGAAGGCACCCGCATGCTCGGCGACGACGGCCTCGCCGACGTCCTGGCCACCTGCACGGGCCTGACGGCCGGCGCGGTCGCCTCCCGCATCCTGCGCGCCGTGGAGCGCTTCGCCGCGGAACCGGCCTCCGACGACATGGCCATCCTCGCCATGCGCGTCCCGATGCCGCACACCCCCCTGTAGCAAGGACGGGAGTACGCGAAAGGCCCCCGCCAACCGGCGGGGGCCTTTCGTGTGTTGAGCCCCAATACGGAATCGAACCGTAGACCTTCTCCTTACCATGGAGACGCTCTACCGACTGAGCTATTGGGGCCTGCGCTGCGCTGCGGCAACGAGATAAAGCATACCCGAATCCGAAGGTGCTCTGAACACGCCCTCCTCCGGGCCGGGCGGCGGACATGGCCGAGCCGGAAGACTGCGTCAACGCGACCGGCCTGATGGCGGAGTTCTTCGCCTACCACCCCAAACAAAGTTCCTAGAAGGCCGGTTGAAGAAGCCCGCCGAGCGCATTGCAGGCAGCAACGACGCGCTGAAGATCCCTGCGCGACAGCGGTCCGCCGACGGGCAGCGCGAGTGTCTCGTCGGCAGCACGCTCGGTCTCGGGCAGACAGACCTCCTGCCGGAAGGCATGCAACCGGTGCACGGGTGTCTTCACGGGCACCCGGCACTCCACCCCCCTGCGCCGCACAGCGCGGGCGAAGGCATCACGGTCGGGCCGCCCGTTCCCGGGAACCCGGACGACGTACTCCTGATACGTGTGCCCCGCACACGCGCCCGGGGTCTGCACCCCGGTGAGCCGCCGGTCCAAATAGGCCGCCCGCACCTGTCGCTGAGCGAGCGCACTCTGATCAGATCGGCCGTCCTCCTCACGGTGCTCCACCACAAGAAGTCCTCGCCGGCGCCCGAGCTCCTGCAACGGCCGCACGCCGGCCTGATATCCGAAACGCGGTACGGCAACAAGGGCGGCCGTACGCGACGTCAGGACAGCCTCGGCAGCATCCGGATCCAGGCAGTACGTCGCCTCGTCGATGTCAGCGAACACGGGCCGGGCACCAACAGCCAGCACGGCCTCGGTCACCTCGACGTTCCCGTACGCCGACACGATGACCTCGTCGCCGGCACCGACACCCGCGGACTTCAGCATTCCGATCGTCCCCATGTCTGAGGATGCTCGTCGTACAACGTGAACGCCAAGTAACAAGGCATAAAAAAACGCTGGTCTCTGAACCGAAGTTCAGAGACCAGCGTTGAATAATTGTTCGGCGGTGTCCTACTCTCCCACAGGGTCCCCCCTGCAGTACCATCGGCGCTGAAAGGCTTAGCTTCCGGGTTCGGAATGTAACCGGGCGTTTCCCTAACGCTATGACCACCGAAACACTGTGAAGTTGAACCAACCGGACATGGGCACGGTTCGTTACTTCAGAACAAACACAGTGGACGCGAGCAACTGAGGACAAGCCCTCGGCCTATTAGTACCAGTCAGCTCCACCCGTTGCCGGGCTTCCACATCTGGCCTATCAAC